>JAYTIA010000681.1:0-7872 GCA_043732145.1 Saprospiraceae bacterium | reverse complement strand
ATTTTTGTGCGTGGTGTAATCGCTGCTTCAACTTGTTCGGGTGTAACTTTAAAATCTTGTTCGATGCCCGCTTTTACAAGTACCGGCGTAGCACCTGTCATTTTCACCATCTCGACATAACTCACCCAATACGGTGCGAAAATAATACACTCGTCACCTTCCTCTAAAAGTGCGAAGCATACATTTGAAATACTTTGTTTGGCACCGTTTGATACGATAATTTGATTCGGTGCATAATCCAAATGATTATCGCGTTTAAATTTTTTTGAAATCGCTTCCAATAAATCCGGGATACCGGGTACCGGTGTATATTTCGTAAAACCTTCAGACAAAGCTTTAACCGCAGACATTTTAATATGGTCGGGCGTATCAAAATCCGGTTCGCCGAGACTTAAACTAATCACGTCGTGACCTTTTGCTTTCAAGTCACGCGCCATTTGCGCCATTTTAATTGTTTCGCTCTCCGACATATTGCGTACCATTTTACTGAGACGCGGTTTTGTTATTACTTCTGACATCGCTAAATAATTGAAAATTGAAAATTGAAAATTGAAAATGTATTTTATCTTCCTGCTATTGGCGCAAAGATAATTGCATCTACGTTTGTTTGGTGTTTCTTGTTGGGTTGTGTGAGTATTTTTTTAGAAAATAATTATTGAGAGTTGACACCTGTTATATTAAATTTTAGTCAATAAAAAATTCAAATCAAAATTTCTCACGATAAAAAATCAGGACGATATATCTTTGCCACCGCAAAATTAAAATTCAATTAATTATTACCATTTCTATTCAGCAAAAGTTTAATGAAAAATACGTATTTCGATTTAGTTGATCAAACCTTCGATTTTCCGCAAGAAGAATTTACGCTCCAAGATCATTGCTTGCATTTTCACGGCATTGATTTATATGAACTCATAAAAAAATATGGAACGCCGTTGAAGCTCACTTATTTGCCGAAAATTTCGATACAAATACAAAACGCAAAAAAATGGTTCAATAATTCGATTGATGATTTGAATTATAATGGTGAATACTTTTACTGTTATTGTACTAAAAGTTCACATTTTCGTTTCGTACTCGACGAAGTTTTGAAAAACAATGTGCAAATTGAAACCTCATCGGCTTTTGATATTGATATGTTGTTAAAATTGCACAAAAGCGATAAGTTGCCGAAAGATAAAATTATTATCTGCAACGGTTATAAAGATATTAATTATATCCGAAAAATTGCACATTTGGTGAATAGTATTGGTTTTACAAATGTCATTCCGATTTGCGATAACCGCGACGAAATTGATTTATACGATGAACATTTTGCCAGAACTTGCAATATCGGTGTGCGTGTAGCAACGGAAGAAGAACCGAATTTTCAGTTTTATACGTCACGTCTCGGCATTCGTCACACGCGCATTGTGAATTTCGTGAAAGATAAAATTTTGACGAACCCGAAATTCAAATTTAAAATGCTCCATTTTTTTGTGGATACAGGAATTAAAGACTCAACTTATTATTGGTCGGAACTGCGCAAGGCGATAAAATTATATTGTCAATTGAAACAATTTTGTCCGGATTTAGATTCTTTAAACATTGGCGGCGGTTTGCCGATTGCCAACTCCCTTAATTTTACTTACGATTACGGTTATATGATTAAAGAAATCGTGCGCACGATAAAAGAGTATTGCGACGATGAAGAAGTACCGACACCGAATATTTTTTCCGAATTTGGTAAATACACGGTAGGTGAAAGCGGTGCAACAATTTTATCCGTCATCGGACAAAAGCAACAAAATGACAGTGAGTTGTGGTACATGATTGACAATTCGCTTATCACAACTATTCCCGATGCCTGGGCGATTAATGAACGCTATATTTTGTTGCCGATTAATCATTGGAACAGAGAATACTCGCGTGTCAATATCGGCGGTTTAAGTTGCGACAATGCGGATTACTACAACTCAGAAGCACATTTGAATATGTTGTATATGCCGAAATTTTCTAAAAATGAAGAACCACTTTATCTCGGTTTTTTTCACACCGGCGCGTATCAAGATGCTTTGAGCGGTTACGGCGGTGTGAAGCACTGCCTTCTACCCTCTCCGAAACGTGTTTTGGTGGATAAAGATGAAAACGGTAATTTTGTTCATTGGTTGGAAGCGGATGAACAAGATGCTGAGTCTATGATGAAGTTATTGGGGTATTAAGTAATGAATAATGAGTAATGAACAATAAATAATGAATAATCAATTCGTAGCAAGATTGTTTATTATTCATTGTTCATTACTCATTTTCCCCCATTAAAAAGTTTCTCATAAAACTCTTCAATTTTTCCGACGGAGTGTATTTTTATTTTGTATTTTTTACTATCCAAACCTTTGGCGTTGTATTTTGAAATATACATTTCTTTAAAACCCAAGCGATCTGCCTCTTGAATCCGTTGTTCGACACGCGCTACGGCACGAATTTCGCCTGACAAACCGACTTCACCCGCAAAACAAATATTGTTCGGCAAAACAAAATCATCGAGAGAAGAAATCAGTGCAGTGACAATCGCCAAATCAATTCCCGGATCATCTACTTTGATACCGCCGGCAATATTTAAAAACACATCGTTCATTGCTAACGGAAAACCGCAACGTTTTTCTAACACCGCGAGCAGCATACTCAATCGGCGCAAATCAAAACCGGTCGCACTGCGTTGCGGCGTGCCGTAAACGGCACGACTAACTAGTGCTTGTGTTTCAATCAGTATCGGTCGAATGCCTTCAATCGTTGAACAAATCGCAGAACCACTCAAATTTTCTTCACGTTGCGAAATCAATCGCTCACTTGGATTCGTGACTTCGCGCAAACCTTCCGATTGCATTTCATAGATGCCCATTTCATCCGTTGCACCGAAACGATTTTTGAGTGTGCGCAAAATGCGGTACACATAATTTTGATCACCTTCAAATTGCAACACCACGTCAACAATATGTTCCAAAAGTTTTGGTCCGGCAATCTGTCCTTCTTTCGTGATGTGTCCGATAATAAAAACCGGAATGTTTGTTTCTTTCGCAAAACGTTGCAATTCGCCCGCCGTTTCGCGCACTTGCGATACACTGCCGGGCGTTGATTCAATATATGGTGAGCTTAGGGTTTGAATCGAGTCAATTATCAACAATTGAGGTTCGAGTTGTGCCGCATGTTGAAAAATTTTTGCCGTATTTGTTTCGGTAAGAATATAACAATCCGATTTTTTATCCGAAATCCTGTCGGCACGCATTTTAATTTGTTCTTCACTTTCTTCACCGCTTACGTATAAAATTTTTATTTGCGTACGCAAAGCGACTTGTAACAAAAGTGTTGACTTCCCAATTCCCGGTTGCCCGCCCATTAAAATTAAAGAACCCGGCACGATTCCGCCTCCCAAAACACGATTCAATTCGCCGTCAGGACAAACCAAACGTTGCGTCGCTTTCGGAATTATATCGTTCAACGCCACAGGATGCGATTCAATAGAAGTTATTGCCGGTGCGTTTTCTTTCCACACTTTTTTGCGTTCGTCGCGTGCTGTTTCTTTCTGTATCACTTCTTCCACGCAAGTTTCCCATTCTTCACATGCCGGACATTTGCCGAACCATTTTGGTTGCGTCGCTCCGCAATTGCGACAAATAAATACTTTTTTGAAAGACATAGTTTTTAATGATGAATGATGAATGATGAATGATGAATCTTTTGTGATTATCATTTTTCACTCGTCTTATAATCTTGTTGGTTTTATTTTATTGAACAAAATTAAAACAAAAAGTTTTAATTTTTTATTTTTGTCAAATAAAAAACCAATTTTAGGCCTAAAAATAATTTTTTGATTCGAATTTTAATTTTTCGGTTTTTCTTTTTTAAAATTGTGTGATTAAACTTCCTTAAACACTTTGAGTAAACATTTAATTAAAAAATTTGACTTCTACGTCCAATTTTAAACAACTCAATTGTTATCGGGTTTTTAACTTTTAAAATTTTATAAAAATGGATGAATATTTTTTAATAATGAGACATGAAGACGGCAGCAAAGTAGCGTCGCCAGAACAAATGCAAATTTGGATGAAACAAACGATGGATTGGATTGGAACAATAGCTGCTCAAAACAAATTTGTAGGCGGATACGGTTTACTGATGAAAGACAGCAAAGTTGTTCACTCCAATAAATTAGTTACCAACGGTCCTTTCGGTGAAATCAAAGAAACTATCGGCGGTGCTATTGTTGTCAAAGCAGAATCAATTGAAGAAGCTGTTGAATTTGCAAAAGTTTGCCCGGTTTTGCAAGGAGAAGGCAATACGATGGAAGTGAGAAAAGTTGCGAAAAATTAAATTGGATTTTTTGGGACGAAGAACGATGGACAATGGACGATAGAAATTGAATAGCAAGTATTTCACTATGCATTGCCTATCGTCCGTTTTCCATTTTTAAAAAATTATTTTCATGGAACAAAAAGAATTAATACCGCATTTATTCAGAACTGAATTTAGGAAAATAACTCGGTATTATGCAAACTTTTTGGAATTGAGCATATTGAAATAGCGGAAGATATTACGAGTGATACTTTTTTATCGGCGGTAGAAACATGGACTTATAAGGGTTTACCTGAAAATCCGACTGCTTGGTTATATGCAGTTGCAAAAAACAAAGCAAAAAACTATTTTAAGAAAAATACTATTTTTAATCAAAAAATTGCAAAACACATTGGTATTTCAACTTCCGAGTTTAATGAAATTGAAATTGATTTATCGAAAAAAAATATCCAAGACTCTGAATTGCAAATGATGTTTGCCATTTGTCATCCGTCCATTTCAAAAGAAGCACAAATTGGGTTATCGCTCAGAATTCTTTGCGGTTTCGGCATTGACGAAATTGCCAATGCTTTTTTAACTAATAAGGAAACTGTTAATAAAAGACTTTTCCGAGCAAAAGAAAAATTAAAATCCGAAAAGGTTAAAATCGAATTTCCATCAGAAAATGAAATAAATAAAAGATTAGAAACCGTTTTGACCACGTTATATTTATTTTTCAATGAAGGTTATTATTCTGAAAGTAGTGACAAAGTTTTGAGAAAAGATTTATGTTTCGAAGCCATGCGTTTAACGCATTTACTTTCAGAAAA
This sequence comes from Saprospiraceae bacterium, assembly GCA_043732145.1. GTDB lineage: Bacteria > Bacteroidota > Bacteroidia > Chitinophagales > Saprospiraceae > JAAFJT01. The sequence goes on along the minus strand of JAYTIA010000681.1, from coordinate 2,734 downwards.
TGAATTAACGAATCAACCAAATGTTTATGCACTTTTATCTTTAATGTACTTTCATGCTTCTCGTTTTGATGCAAGAAATGATGAGAACGGCGAAATAATTCTGTACAAAGATCAAAATGAAGCACTTTGGAATTACGATTTAATTTCAAAAGGGGTATTTTTTTTTAAAGAAGCATCTAAGACAAATAAACTAACAAAATATCATTTAGAAGCAGGGATTGCTTATTGGCACACCGTTAAAGAAGATACAAAAGAGAAATGGGAAAATATTTTGCACTTACATAATCATTTGTTGTACGTCGAATATTCACCGATTGCTGCACTGAACAGAACTTTTGCTGTTTCCAAAGTTAAAGGCAAAATCGCTGCAATAACTGAAACCGAAAAAATACAATTACACGAAAATCACCTTTATCATGCACTTTTGGGGGAATTATACACAGAAGTAGATAATGAAAAAGCACTGAAACATTTAAAAAATGCCTTAGCACTTACAAAGTCGCACTCGGATAAAAATTTAATTTCTAAAAAAATAATTTTTTTAGAAAATTTGATGCCTTTTTAGTCAATTTTAAAGTTAAATCCAATACAATTCTTTTATATAAATTTGAATTTTTCGGATTTTCTTTTTAAAATTGTGTGAGCAGATTTCAGTTTACAAAACCCCAATCAAAATTACAAAAATCCACCATGATTTTATTTAAGCAACCATTATTCGATAATTGTTATCTGAAATTCTAAAAATTCAATTAATTCTATAAATTCCGGTTCAAAATGAAACGACTCACTTCCATAGATTTTTTAAGAGGTTTGGTGATGATAATAATGGCACTCGATCACACTCGCGATTTTATTCACGCCAACCCGCTCGGACAAAGTCCGACCGATTTGTCAACTACAACGCTGGCTTTGTTTTTAACGCGTTGGATAACGCATCTTTGCGCACCGACTTTTGTTTTTTTGTCCGGTACTTCGGCTTTTCTTTCGATGCAAAACAATCCGAATTCCAATGAGAATCGCCGATTTTTACTCACGCGCGGTTTGTGGTTGGTATTTGTAAATTTTACGATAAACAATTTCGCCATTTTTTTTGATATTCATTTTAGTGTGTTTTTTTCTCAGGTGATTGCAGTCATCGGTTTTGGTTTTATAGGATTATCACTCTTGTTGAAATTTTCTCCGCGCACACTATTAATAATAGGATTGATAATAATTTTCGGACACAACGTTTTCGACGGCGTATCATTTCCATCAAACCCGGCTTTAAATATAATTTGGGCATTGTTTATGGGTTCAAATTTTTTCCAAATTACTCCCGCACACGCTTTATTAATCAGTTATCCCATAATTCCTTGGTTGGGAATTATGTTAGTAGGTTTCAGTTTCGGCGCACTTTACAATCTGCCTACTGAAAACAGAAAAAAACTTTTTTTACAACTTAGTTTGAGTACTTTAGTAATTTTTGTTTTGCTCCGCACTTTCAATATTTACGGCGATATATCGCATTGGTCATTTCAAAAAAACGGACTTTATAGTTTTTTCTCTTTCATCAACACCACCAAATATCCGCCGTCTCTTCTTTTTACTCTGATGGTGTTGGGTGTTTCAATTTCGCTCTTATCCGTTTTCGACACTATTCAAAATAAAATAACAGATGTGATCTCAGTTTATGGCAAAGTACCTTTATTTTATTGGCTATTGCATTGGTTTGTCATTCATTTTGTTGCGATGGGTATTTTTTTCATACAAGGTTTTCATTGGTCAGATTTTCAATTTGAAGGATTCGGTTTCGGTCATCCGAAAGGTGGTGGAGGTGGTTTGAGTTTGTCGGGTGTTTATCTCGCTTGGATTGGCATAGTATTATTTATGTATCCGGTTTCTCATTGGTACGGCAATTATAAAATGCAACACAAAGAGAAAACTTGGTTGCGGTATTTGTAAACTCCAACACCTATTTTTGAAATTAAAAATGCGCAAAGAAAAATAAATTTCTTTGCGCATTTATTTTATCTAATCATCAATCATCAATCATCAATCATCAATCACGATTAACTGGTAACCATCACTTCCGTTAATTCATTTTCAATTTTCACATCCAAATGTTTACTGAGTTGTAAAAATTCTTTTTTCCATTCCATACTCGGATAAGCGCGCTCACGATTTTCAAAAGCTTTCAACAAATTGAAATACTCCATTTGAGTTTTACGCACATCGGGAATAATTTTCATTTCGTTGAGGACAGAGAAAACATCATTTAGAGCCGAGAGTCTTGCTATGGGTGGATTAAATTTTTCCATGCGACGCAATTCGTTGAAAATGCGTTCACTTGCCGTCAATTTGAACGCATTTTCATCTGTAATGGACACGTTCCACTTTTTAAATTCATTCAAAATACGATTCAATTCCAAAATATCAATCGTTTCCGATTTGAATAAATTCCTTAAATCTAAATTTAAAACGTGTTGAACGGCATCGCGAAAAGCCCCAGGTATCGTAACGTTGCTGACCAATAAACCATTCATCAAGATATAATTCGATTGATAGATATTTCTAAATGAATGTTCTACTTCGCCTAAATTTTTCTCCGTGATTTGATTAATAATTTTTTGCTTTTCTTCTTTAAATAACTGCCAAATCGTAAATTTTTCATTACCGAAATGTTTTTGCATGGCGTTAATAATGCCTGCTAAATCCACGTTGTTAAATGCCCATTTAGATTCTTCGCACATTTCGG
>JAYTIA010000680.1:0-3005 GCA_043732145.1 Saprospiraceae bacterium | reverse complement strand
AAAATTCAATTTTAACGGAAGTATCATCTTCATGCACCTGCTTCACTTTTACCGTAATACTGCCTTTGTTCGTGAATTTTACGGCGTTGCTCAAAAGATTTAAAATGATTTGATGCAAACGCACCGGATCACCGACGATAACTTCCGGAATTTTTTTGTCGTATTCTTTTATGAGTAAGAGATTTTTTTCTTGAATTTTTGTCTCAAACAAATGCAACATGGCAGCTATGGACAGCGACAATTTGAAAGGCGTTTGTTCAAACGTCATTTTGCCGGCATCTACTTTTGCTAAATCGAGAATATCGTTGATGAGAACGATTAAAGCATCGCCACTCATTTTTATGGCGGTAAGATATTCTTTTTGTTTGGCGGATAAATCTGTTTTTAAAATGACTTTTGTGAAACCGATAATCGCATTCATAGGTGTGCGAATTTCATGGCTCATATTCGAAAGAAACTGTTGTTTCGATTTTACGGCATCTTCAGCTTTATTTTTTTCTTCATGCGCAATAATTGTTGACAATTCCGCCAAATTTTTTGCTTCCGTCAATTCTTTTTCAATCCGAATACGGGCAGTAATATCTCTTGCAACAACCACTGCACCAATTACATTGCCACGTTCATTTTTATAAATTGAACCGTTGAACAGCACCGGTGTTAAATGATGATCTTTTATAACGAGCGGATAATCTTTTACAAAACTTTTTTCAAATACTTCATTATATACTTCTTCTGCTTTATCGGGTTCTGTAAAGTAATCTATAAAATTAGTTTCAATCAATTCTATATAAGTCTTGCCGACAACGCGCGTAAATGCCACGTTCATATCCATGATTTTTCCGTGAATACTGATAGTAATTAACGGATCCAAACTCGCTTCGATGAGACCCCTGACGTATCTAGAATCTGCTTTCGCAGAGTGATTAAATGCTTCTAATTCTTTATTGATAATAATTAATTCTGAAGCGTATTTGTCTTTTTCCGCGTTTTGAAAAGCGATTTGTCTATTCGCATCTGCTAATTCAGCTACTCTTTTAGCTTTTTCTTCTTTTTGAAAAGCGAGTTCTTTATTGGCGATAATGAGTTCCGCCGCGCGTTTTTCTTTTTCTTCATTTTCAAACGCTAGTTTTTTATTGGCAATACTTAATTCTGCCGCGCGTTTTTCTTTTTCTTCTTTTTGAAAAGCGAGCTCTCTATTGGCAATACTTAATTCTGCCGCGCGTTTTTCTTTTTGGTCATTATCAGAAAGCAGTGCTTGATTAGCGATGAACAATTCCGACGTACGTTTTTGATAAACTTCTGTGCTCATGAGTTTTATATTTACCTGCTGTGTTATATCCAAAAATGTCTGACAAACGCCCGTAATTGTATTATTCAACTCGCGTAAGGGTTGATAAATACAATTGAAATAATGTTGTTTCTTTTCGCCGTCGTTGAATATAGCAATTGAATGTTGCGGGTTATAAACAGGTTTGCCGGTTTCCATAGCTGTATCAATCAGTTCTTTAATGCCTTGATCTTTAAATTCCGGAAATGATTCAAATATCGGTTTGTTTATTATTTCCCAATCTTTACCTGTTATTTCTAAATAAATCTCATTAGCAAAAACGAGCGTGTAATCGCTGCCCTTAAAAATACACATCCCCATTTGCGATTGCATGACCGCATTGTAAACATCCCATTCCGCTATATTTTTAAGTACGTGATTTTCTTTCCTCATTCTATTTTTATTGTGAATTATGGTTTATCCATACTTAAGCCATATTCAGATTGCCCAATTTCTTCAATCGGCATACGGCGTTTTTCTTTCAATTGCTTGAAATGCGAAGGCGTAAGTCCTGTCATTTTTTTAAATTGAGTAGATAAATGCGCGACACTGCTGTAATTCATTTTCCAAGCGATTTCAGTAATATTTAATTCGTCGTCAATGATCAATTCTTTTATCCGCTCGATTTTATGAAGAATGATGAATTGCTCAATTGTAGTGCCTTGTAATTCCGAAAAAAGGTTTGCCATATAAGTATAATCATGGTTCAATTTTTCGCTCAAAAAATCAGAAAAATTTGTTTTCAGTCCTTCTTGCGTGTAATGCACCACATCTATAACCGCATTTCTAATTTTTTCTATCAGTATCGCTTTTTTATCATCCATCAACTCATATCCGGCTTCAAGTAAATGCTTTTTTAATTCATTGCGTTCATTAGACGAAATATTTTCCATGATTTCAATTTCACCCAAATCCACAATTATGAAATGCAATCCCAACGCTTTTAAAATGTCTTTCACCACAATTTTACAGCGATTCGTGAGCATATATTTTACGTACAGTTTCATTTTTGTCTGTCTGTTAAGAAGGTTACATGCAAAGATATAGCTTATTTTAAAGAAAAATTTACATTGTTATTTAAAAAACTTACATAATTCACACTTTTTGGTGCACCAATCACCAAAAAACCAAACAGCGGAAGAGATATAAAATCTCTCCCGCTGTTAATAAACATATGGAGATTATAAATCCATCAAAAATTCAACTCTTCTTACAGTTCGAGTTTCCGGTTGGTTTTATACGGCATTTATTAAAGCAAAATAACTATTAACAAAATTATAATAATAAGTGCGCCGGCAGAAATATATACACCGCCACCAATTTCTTTCATCCGGTTTTTTATATAGCGTGTTTCTGTGAGTAATCCTTTTTTTTCACCCGCACTCATTTTCGACTTATCCATCGCTTTAATTTCGTGTAAACGCGTGACTAAGTTATGGACGACGATTGAATTAACTGTTTTAGTTGTGCCGGCAGGTATAGGCACATTTAAAGTTGCTGCAAAAGTGGAACTTGACAGAAGTGTTAAAACCACCGAAGCCGCCATAAGAATTATTATTTTTTTCATTTTTGTAATTGTTTTAAGAAATGAGAAAGAAATAAGTATGCATTAATTTAAGTATCTTCTAAGTACCCACGCTATTGTTTCGTGCTGTTCCATTACGCCGGTCAAAAAATC
>JAYTIA010000679.1:0-3006 GCA_043732145.1 Saprospiraceae bacterium | reverse complement strand
AAACACTGACTTCTTCGCTGATGATGTGGTGTGTGGCTTTAGCTTATATTACTCGATACGCTGTGCGCGATTAAATTTTTTCGTTCATCCTCGTCGAGGTTTAAAATCTCGACGAGGGGTTTAATATTGTAAACTCCAATTTCAAAAAATAGTCCCGTTTGCTTCCACAAAACAATTCCCTTAACTTTGTCCTTTCTTATTCAGTTCATGAACAAAAATATAGTTATAGGGTATAAGTTATTGGTTATAAGTTATGATTTATAAATTTTTACAAATCATAACTCATAACCAATAACCCATATTCTATAACTCATAACTTATAACCAATAACACATCTAAAATGATTTGTTTTTTACGATTCACACTTATAATTTTTACTTGCCCCTTTTTTACAATTTTTTTATCGGCTCAACCAAAATATACTGCGAATGATACTATTCGTCCGTATTCAGGGTCACTTCGAGCAGGTGTAAACTTTGACATCTATCGTGGTTTTGCCGACGAAGATTTAGCGAATCTTTCTGCCGGTAATGAAAAACTTGGTATTGCCGGTGCCGGTATAAAATCCATTCGTCCGGGATTGTTTGAAAGTTTTACGGAATTGTATGGCATGAATACGCGCATCCCGACTTTTGAATATTACGATTCACTCGGATTGAAAGATAATACGCTCATTCTCGGTTTTCCGTCCCAAGCACATCAGGATCCGACATTTTTTTGTACGGGTATTCAATCAACGATATTTAAAAATTTATACGAACCGATTTGGGATAAAGGAGAAAACGGCACGTCCGTAAACGATAAAAATTATTACGCGCTTTACGTTTACAATATCGTAAAAAAATACGGCAAGTACGTCAAGTTTTATGAAGTTTGGAATGAACCCGGTTTCGATTTCACCGGAGGACGCGGTTGGTTGCCGAAAGGTGCGCCCGGCAATTGGTGGGAAAATAATCCGGACCCATGCGATTATAAATTGCGTGCGCCGATATTTAATTATTTGCGTTTGCTGCGCATCACTTACGAAATTGTAAAAACGATTCAACCCGATGCTTATGTTGTTACGTCGAGTCTGGGCTATCCGTCTTTTCTCGATGCTGTTTTGCGCAATACCGACAATTTAGATTCAGGAAAAGTAACCGCCACTTTTCCTCTGAAAGGTGGTGCTTATTTCGATGGCATTTCCATTCACGCTTATCCGCATTTCGATGATGCTTTAAGAACTTATAATTTTTTGGCAGGTAAATTCGATTATTCTCGCCACTCTGATGCGGCGGCATTAGATCCCGAACGTTCTAAAAACTTTTTTGAAGATGTTGCCAAAACTTACGGCTACGACGGTAAAAAAATGCCAAAAAAAATATACCTCATCACCGAAACGAATGTCCCCCGCAAAGAATTTGGCGATTTTTTCGGCTCTGATGATGTGCAAAAAAACTGGATTATAAAGACTTACGTGAATTGTGCCAAAAATAATTTTTTGCAAATGCACGTCTTTAAACTCGCCGAAGAAACGCCATATGACAAAGCAGCGAATGAATTTGATTTGATGGGTTTGTACAAAAATATTCATTACAGCAACAAATTGCATCCTGAAATTAACGATGAGGGTATCGCATATTCGTCCGCAAGTAAAATTCTTTTCGGAAAAATTTATGATACTGCGCGCACTGCCGCATTGAATTTACCCGCAAATACGCTTGGCGGTGCTTTTCGAGATTCCAATAATGTTTATACTTATGTGCTTTGGGCAAAAACGACTATAGATAAAAGTGAAAGTGCGTCGGCACAATATACGTTTCCGAGTGTGTTTGCACTCGATTCATTATATCAACAAAATTGGGATTTTTCTAAGACAAAAAAAATTACGCTTTCCGGCGGAAAAAATATCGCGTTGAGTGCTACACCCATTTTTTTAACGGAAAGAAAAGTTAAGATCTCAAAGCAACTTGTGTGCGTAAACGAACCGATTAATTTTAATGCCGGAAAAATGGCAACAACAGACAATTGGGCATTTATACGCACTGATTCTATAAAGCCCAATGATAATTTGTATTACAGCAATACACCGGCACTTGACATAAGTTTTCTGTCAAAATCAAAATGGATTGCCACTTATACCGGGCGCGATATAAACGGGAAAATAATACTCAAACAATCTTTTACGATTGATGTAGAACGCACACCGACCGCTAATTTTTCTCTCGACTATCAAGCACCATTTGTATTTTTAAAAAATCTTTCACAGGCTAATACCGATTCTCTAACTTGGAAATTCAGTGACAGCACGCGCTCGAATTTACCGGACGTAACGAAGGTTTTTGAAAAATCAGGCATCTATACTATTTCTCTGACGGCACAAAATCGCTGCGGTACACACGTTGCGACTAAAACACAAACGATTGATGCGCCAAAAATTCGTCTGTTAAAAAATACAGCGAATACTTTGGTACCGGATTACGTCGGTGATTTTCGCGCCGGTGCAAATGTAAAATTTGCGGACGGTTGGACAGATGAACAACTTGCCGATATTGCCGGAGGTAATATTGAAACAGGTATTTCAGGCGTAAATGCGAAAACAGCACGAACAAGTTTACCGGATTTTTTTGTAGATTATTGGGGAACGGATGTGCGTTCAAAAACTTTCGAGCATTATAAAAACATTGATTTGCAAGATATTTTACTCACTGTCGGTGATCCGGCGAAAACGCATCAAGACCCGAATTTTTATTGCTACGCAAAGCAGTCCCAACTTTTCAAAAATATGTATTTGGATATTTGGAAAGATAATCCGGACGGAACCGTGAGTGTCAACGACTTAAATTATTTAGCGAAATATCTTTTCAATTTAGTAACAACTTACAAAAAAACGGTAAAATTTTGGGAAATTTGGAATAATCCGGGTTGGGATGAAGAAGGCAGGTACGGTTATAAAAATAAAGGAGAAGACCATAATTGGTGGGAATCTAATCCGGACCCGTGCGAACTTGGCGTAAAAGCACCCGT
>JAYTIA010000678.1:0-20705 GCA_043732145.1 Saprospiraceae bacterium | reverse complement strand
ACAAAAAAAATTGGGAAACGGCGAGTCAAATCTGTAAAAGCAAAGGTGGTTATTTAGCCGTACTCACATCAAAAGATGAAAATGATTTTGTTTCAAGTAAATTAACTAATCGCAATGAAGCGTACTTCTTCGGTTTCTCCGGCAAATCGGATAGTATTTTCCGCTGGGTAACGGGTGAATCGGTAAATAGTTTTTCGAATTGGGAAGGCGGTTTTCCGGTGTATAGAAATGGTAATGAATATTATGCGTGTATGCTCGGTTGGTCGAACGGCAAATGGGCGAATGTTAATCCGATGGTAGAATTTCCATACATCATGGAAATAGATTGCGGCAGCAGTTCATCAACAGTCGGTGCGGTTAATATCGCGCAGACTGCCGGTCCTTTAAACAATTCGGTTGCCAACGTCGGTACTTATAAAATTACTTATGAAGGTACAGATAATTGCGGCAATAAAAATACGTGCAATTTCAATTTAACTGTTGCACAGGCAATCGGTACAGGTAGCGGCGATGTTTCAATTTTGGAAGCACAACACATTAACGGCAAAACATCGGTGGAGTGGATGAGTAATATCAAGACCACTGATGGTGTTATTTATTTCCAACGTTCTTACACAAATGTCTCTTTTCAAACGGTTAAAACACAAATTTATTCCAATTCTTCTCGCGCTTTAAATGCTTATGCGTTTGAAGATGTGACGGATAAAGACGGAACAGTTGTTTATTATCGCGTCGTTTTGCAAATGGGTGACGGTACAATAAAAATTTCAGATATTAAAAATGTACGTCCGACCATTAACAGAGATGTCGTCATTTATCCGAATCCGACGAGTGGCGAATTTAACTTGCAATTAAAAGCGTTTGAAAAATTACCGGTGGAATTAATTATTAGTAATACACTCGGACAAGAAATATACCGCGAAAAAATTGCTGAGGTACAATCTCCGATAAAAACAATTTCACCCGCGACATTGGATTTAAAACAAGGTTTCTATATTTTAACAATTATATCTAAAAATCAAGCGCATACTTATCCACTTGTTGTAGAGTAGATTTATTTAATTGACAATTGACAAATACAAAAATCTTTTTTGAAAATCTTTTTTGAAAATCTTTTTTGAAAATCTTTTTTGAAAATAAAAATGCGCGAAGAAATTTATTTTTCTTGGCGCATTTTTATTTTCGAAAAGATAATTGTCAATTGTCAACTGTCAACTATTCCTTAACTTACATCCCAAAAATATCTTTCAAACGTTTATCCAATTCTTCGCCGCGCAAATTATGCGCCATAATATTACCTTCTTTATCAACGAGTACGGTGCGCGGAATACTTTGAACGCCGTAAGTGGCAGCCGCAGCATTACCCCAATTTTTTAAATCGCTGACGTGAGTTGACCATAATAAACCGTCTTGATTAATGGCATTTATCCACGATTGTTTGTCTCTGTCTAAACTTACACTCATCACTTCAAAACCCTTGTCGTGGTATTTTTTGTAAGCTGCTACTACATTCGGATTTTCTCGACGACAAGGACCACACCAACTCGCCCAAAAATCTATCAAAACATATTTCCCTTTCAAATCACTCAACTTACGCATTACACCCGCTGTATCGGGTTGAGCTATTTCAGGTGCCGGCACATCTACCATATTAGTTTTCATCGCGTTCATGGATTGCGATAATTGCGCCAAAAAATTTGGGTCGTCGCTCGGAAAGGCTTTAATATATTTGGCGCCGTAAGTTAATATCAACGCGCTTTGTTTTTCTAAAAGCGACAACACGACACCGCTCAAACCGAATTTATACGCCGTACTGCCGGGTGTAAAGCGATTTAAAACGTCGTCAATATATTTCATTTGCGTTTCTCTCGGCAATTTCAAGTCGCGAATTGTAATCACGTTCACGAAATTGCGCATCGAACTCGTCACCAAAGGCACTTGATTATAATCCGGATCCGATAAATTGGCATATTGAAAATAGTTTTTGCCAAAATAATCCACTTCGGAATTCCAATTCGCTTTTTTCGGATCGTTTTGATAACTCGTATAGGTATCTAACGCCAAGATTTTTGCCGCTAGCGGATTAGATTTTTTCAAATCGGCAAGCAATTGACGTTTTTTCTTATCCGTTTCACCCAAACGCGCTTCATTTTGTGTGCGTTTCGCAACATCGTTGTAATCTTTTTGATATTCTTGAACGATTGTATTCGTTTCTTGTTTCAATACATTTGATTTTGCAACAGCTTCATCATAGCCGGCGTTTATTTTTGAATTTTCCGTTTTTGCTTGCGTCATATCGAAACAAGGACCGGTAATTTTTACATTGTCTTCCGCACCGAGCAGCAAAAGTTTTATGTGTTGTGCTTCACCGTTAACACCCAATCCGAAAAATTTTGAAGTATTCAATCGTGGTATAGAAAAAGTAGCAATACCTTTTGCATCTAATTTGGCAGAAGCGATTTGAGTTTGCATCAAGCCATTGATATCGTATAAAACGAAAGTATCCACGACCGAGCAATTATCAAATTGACAAGTGATGGTGATGTTCGGAGCCGTTTTTTGTGCCGCGATTGAACCGACGCACAATAAAGAAAAGAAAAAGAGGAATATGGATTTCATGAAAAAATTTAAATTATCGAAGCACGTTTCAAAATGTATAACGCATAAACTCGTGCAAAATTAATGCTGATTTACACAAACTTAAAAATATTTTTTTTGCCGCATCAAAAAACTATTTTAGGAGTGAGAAAATTTAATGCTGAACTTATGAATTTCAAAAATAATCCCTACAAATTGCTCAGTGCACTCCGCAATTTGTCGGGATTATTTACCCGATGAAATTATAAAGCAATCGTTTTCAGTCCGATAAAAAAACCTGTCGTATTTTTGTGAAAATATACCGCAATTTATGTGGTTACTCCAATGCCTGTAATTTTTGAAAGGCAATTTTAATTCGCAATCATTTTAACAGTAATGATTCGTAATTCGTAATTTATTTATGGTAACACTCTCATTAGGCTCTTACAACATTCACATCGGCGATTTTTGGGCGATGTGGAAACGGTTTTTGGAAGAAAAAAAATACGCCCGCGTAATTATTCTCGTTGATGAACACACCGAAAAATTGTGTCTCGCACCAAATCGGCAGCGGTTTCCGGAAAATAGTTACGTGATTACTATTCCTGCAGGCGAACAGCATAAAAATATAGAAACAGCGCAAACGATTTGGAAAGAATTATTTTCAGCAATGACCGACAGACAATCCCTGCTCGTGAATATGGGCGGCGGTGTCATTGGTGATATGGGTGGTTTTTGCGCCGCCACTTTCAAACGCGGTTTCGATTTTGTACAAATGCCGACAACTCTATTATCTCAAGTAGATGCATCTATAGGTGGAAAATTAGGAATTGATTTTGCGCAAGTAAAAAACAGTATTGGTGTGGTTGCCAATCCGAAAGCTGTTTTTATTGCGCCCGCATTTTTACAAACACTTTCTCACCGCGAAAGATTGAGTGGTTTCGCCGAAATTATTAAACACGCACTCATCGCCGACGTAAAACAATGGGATGCGATAAAAAAATTAGAAAGTCTTGATAATATTGATTGGGTAAATTACATCATCCCTTCGCTGAATTTAAAACAACACATCGTTGAAGTTGATCCGTTTGAAAAACGCGAACGCAAAGCATTGAATTTCGGACATACGATTGGTCATGCCGTAGAAAGTTTTGCTTTACAAACGCCGACACCACTCACGCATGGCGAAGCAATTGCAATCGGTATGATTTGCGAATCGTATCTCTCACATAAAATTCTCGGTTTGAATGAAAAAACTGTCGAAGACATCACAAAATTTATTTTGAAACTGTATGGCAAAGACACCATCAAAGTAAAAGATTTCGATAAATACATCGCGCTCATGCAGCAAGATAAAAAAAATGAAAAGCAAAAAATTAATTTCAGTTTGATACCTTCGGTCGGAAATGTGACCGTAAACGTTACAACAACCGATGCATTGATAAAAGAGAGTTTGAAGTTTTATATGGGTTTATAAATATTTTTCTATCTTTACCTTGAAAATTTTAAAGTCCACTTTAAAAATTACAAGGTAAATGCTAATTGAAAGACAAATCACGCGGCAGATTTTAAAACCAACCAACCAATTAACCAATCAACTAAGTTGCATATAATTCAGTTATTACAATCAATCATCGCTACACCTTCATTTTCAAAAGAAGAAAATGACACCGCACTTTTGATTGAAAATTTTTTATACACTCAAAAAATTTCCTTTTCACGCTCCGGCAATAATATTTGGGCGCAAAATAAATATTTCAAAAAAGAGTTACCGACTATTCTACTTAACTCGCACCACGATACTGTAAAACCCGTGCAAGGTTGGACACGCGATCCGTTTTCGCCCGACATCGTTGACGGAAAATTATTTGGTCTCGGAAGCAATGATGCGGGTGCATCGCTTGTGAGTTTGTTGGCGACGTTCATCCATTTTTATAACCGAAAAGATTTAAAAAACAATTTCATTTGGGCAGCAACAGCCGAAGAAGAAATTTCCGGGCGCAACGGTATCGAAAGTATTTTGTCGCAATTACCGAAAATTGATGTCGGCATTGTCGGCGAACCTACACTGATGCAACCGGCGGTTGCCGAAAAAGGTTTGATGGTGATTGATGCAAAAGCTATCGGTAAAGCCGGACACGCGGCACGTAACGAAGGCATCAACGCGATTGAAATTGCGATGAGCGATATAGAAAAAATAAAAAATTTAGTTTTTGACAGACCTTCGGAGTGGCTCTCGCCAAATAAACTTACGGTGACGCAAATAATGGCAGGTACGCAACACAATGTCGTACCGGATAAGTGCGAATTTGTAATTGACGTGCGCACGAACGACCGCTACTCGAATCAAGAAGTTTTTGAAATTTTAAAATCAAATTTAAAATCCGAACTTACCGCACGTTCTTTTCGATTGAATGCTTCGTCTATTACTGTAACACACCCGATTGTGCAACGTTGTATAGAGATGGGATTAAAATGCTATGGTTCTCCGACACTTTCTGATCAATCACTTATGCCTTTTCCCACTCTAAAAATTGGTCCCGGTGATTCTGCGCGTTCGCATACTGCGGACGAATTTATTTATTTGTCGGAAATTGAAGATGCGATTAAGAAATATATTTTGATTTTGGAGAATTTAGGAATGATTTTTTAGTGACAGTTGTTAAAACAAAAACTAATAACTCTACAAAAAACTAAAAAAGTCTGTAATTTTGTCGCCACTTCTCCATATTTTACGCCAATTTTTAACGTACATAGTTTTGAATATTTTACTACAACAACAAAAACCGGTCGGCGTGATTGGTGCCGGCAGTTTCGGTGTAGCGATGGCGAAATTGCTCCAATCAAACATAGATGTCGTTATTTTTTCGCGGAAACCTGAAACGGTGGAGAAAATAAATACCACGCATCGCCATTACGATACCGACTTTTCAAATCGCGTACGCGCAACGAATAGTATAGAAGATATTTGCACAAGTTGCAGATTGATTATGCCGATGTTGCCGTCAGAAAATTTTAGAACAACAATGCAAGCGTTTTCGCCTTTTTTGAATCCGACGCATATTATTATTCACGGCACAAAGGGTTTAGATTTGGTGGGTTTGACTTATGAAGAATTGGTTTCGGGTGTCGTTTGTTCACGTGCTAATGTGCGCACGATGAGTGAAGTCGTGATGGAAGAAACACCCGTCATTCGCGTCGGTTGTTTGTCGGGACCGAATTTGGCACGCGAAATTTTAGACGGCAAACCGACAGCCACACTCATCGCAAGCAGATTTAAAGAAGTGGTTGAGGTCGGCAAAAAAGCATTGAACTCAAAATATTTTCATGTTTTCGGTTCACAAGAAATTTTGGGTGCGGAGTTTGCCGGTGCTTTGAAAAACATTATCGCGCTTGGTTCCGGTATTTTGGGCGGAAAAGATTTGGGCAGAAATTTACAAGCCATGCTCATAACACGCGGGTTAAAAGAAATGATTGCGATTGCTACACGCATGGGTGCAACGAACACCGCTTTTTTCGGCACTGCCGGTATTGGCGATTTAATTGCGACAGCTACCGCAACGAGCAGCAGAAATTATCAATTTGGTATGCGTTTGGCGAAAGGTGAAACACCGGCGGAGATTATCAATTCGATGCAAGAAGTGGCGGAAGGTGTGCGTACTCTGCGCATTGCGCACCGTATCGGACGTACTTATCATTTGCACATTCCGATTATTGATATGTTGTATCTAGTCGTTTTTCAAAACTTCAGTATTGATAAAGCTATTAACTATCTTATCGAATATCCTTATGATGTAGATGTGGATTTTGTGTAATTTAGTTAATTGGTGATTGGTTAATTGGTTAATCCGATAATTAATTTGTATCCAAGCATGACCAAATAACCAATTAACTAATTAACAATAAAGAAATTAACGAAACATGAACCTAACTTGTCTTATCGTTGATGACGAACCTTTGGCGCGGCAATTGTTGGAGCAGTACGTCAAAAAAATTCCGCAACTCGAATTGATTCAATCTTGCGGTAATCCTGTAGATGCGATTGAAATTTTGCGCAATCACCAAGTAGATATTCTTTTTTTGGATATTCAGATGCCCGAAATCACGGGTATTTC
This sequence comes from Saprospiraceae bacterium, assembly GCA_043732145.1. GTDB lineage: Bacteria > Bacteroidota > Bacteroidia > Chitinophagales > Saprospiraceae > JAAFJT01. Next base: position 14,013 of record JAYTIA010000678.1, on the reverse strand, counting down.
GCTTTTGAAAATTCTCCAAAAAAAACCGTATATCGTTCTGACCACCGCGTATTCCGAATACGCTTTAGAAGGTTATGAACTCGACGTGACGGATTATTTATTAAAACCTATCACCTTCGAGCGTTTTTTGAAAGCGGTTGAAAAAGTACAACGTTTAGCTACGCCCATCGAAACGCCTGCTGACATAATTCAAGAAACTGCAACACCTATAGAAACAACACCTGCTTATATTTTTGTGAAAGACGGTACTAAACTTGTAAAAATAAAAATCAATGAAATTATGTACGTCGAGGGTTTAAAAGATTATGTCAGTATTCATACACCTACACAAAAAATTGTATCGTTGCAGCGTATGAAATTTTTGGAAGAGCAGTTGCCGGAAACTCAATTTGTGCGTATTCACAATTCTTACATCGTCGCTTTGAATTGGATTGACGCAATATTGAAAGAAAAAGTACAAATCGGCAACGCATTTTTACCGGTGAGCGATACGTATCGCAAAACGTTCAAGGATTTTATAGACAGAAATCACATAAAGTTGGAATAAATAATGGCTGACGGTGGATGATTAATGGCGGATGAAATAAAAATCTTTTAAAAAATAAAAACGCGCTAAGAAAAATAAATTTCTTAGCGCGTTTTTATTTAAAAAAATTAACCATTAACCATTTTATCAAGCTACAGCTTCCGGTTGCGGGTTTGTGATACTTTCGTCAACGAGAATACGACCGCAGTGTTCGCAAGCGATAACTTTTTTATGCAAACCCACTTCAACGTGCAATTGCGGTGGAATATGATTGAAACAACCGCCGCAAGCCTCGCGCATAATACCGACAACAACTAAACCGTTGCGATAAGACGAGCGAATTTTATCATAAGATTTCAACAAACGCGCATCAATACCTTTACGTGCTTTGTCCGATTTTTTGCGCAGTTTTTCTTCTTCTTTTTCTGTTTTTTCCAATATTTTTTGCAATTCAACCCGCTTCAGCTCTAATTCTTTTTTCTTAGTGACTAAACGACTTTTTGCTACATCCGCCGTTTCATTTTTAGCGTCAATATTGCGTTGCGATTCACGAATACGTTTATCCGCCAATTGAATATCTAAACCTTGCAAATCAATCTCTTTATTCAAAGCTTCAAACTCGCGATTGTTTTTAACATTGTCTAACTGGGTTTTATAACGGTCAATCAATGTTTCCGAAGTTTTAATATTGTCTTTTTGCTTTTTGATATCCGATTCCAAGTCTTCCGTAGCTTGCTGCGCTTTTTGGATACGCGTTTCCAAACCTACAAGTTCATCTTCGAGGTCATTCACTTCCATCGGAAGTTCACCTTTTAAATTCTGAATTTCGTCGAGTTCAGTGTCGGCAATTTGTAAATCATACAATTGCTTTAATTTTTCAAACGTAGATAATTCATTTACTGCGACTGCCATATAATTGAAAGTTGAAAATTTAAGGAGGACTTACTGACTAAAGACTCATTGACAATAGACTAACTTAAATTTAAATTAGTCTATTGTCAATGAGTCTTTAGTCAGTAAGTCTATTGTCAGTTAAAAACGCGCAAAATTATAAAAAATTTACGGGATTTGTAGAAATATTTGTAGATAATACAAATAAATCTTTAAAATTTTTTTCTAATAGTTGCTGCAACAATTGAATCGTGAATTGTTCGCTCTCGAAATGCCCTATATCGGCAACAATAATTTTTCCGTCGGCTTCAAAATAATCGTGGTATTTAAAATCCGATGTTATAAAAATATCTGCACCGGCGGCGATAGCATCATTCAATAAAAATCTGCCTGAACCGCCACACACCGCAATTTTTGAAATTTTTCCGGTATGAAGCGCCGTATGTTTCAAACAACCAACGTGCATTATTGTTTTTACGTGTTTCAAAAATGATGAAGCATCGGTTGGTGCTATTTCACCAATCATGCCGCTGCCGATATCTTGATATGCATTGGTTATAGTCTGCAAGTAATAGGCAACTTCTTCGTAAGGATGCGCTTTTTTCAATGCCGACATGATTTTTCTTTCATCGTGTGTCGGAAAAATAACTTCAACGCGTTCTTCGGTTACTTCTGCTTGCGTATTTTTTTCGCCAATGAAAGGTTGAGCATCTGCTGTAGGCATAAAAGTACCGGTACCGGTGGTTCTGAAACTGCAATTTTTATACGCACCGATTTGTCCCGCACCGGCATCGTACAAAGCGCTTAAAACTTTTTGCGTGTGGTCGAGTGGTACAAACGCCGTTAGTTTCATTAGTACATCGCGTTTTGGTACGAGCATATGCGTGTTTATGATGCCTAAACGCTTACATATTTCTTGATTTACACCATTGTGATACACATTGTCGAGGTTGGTATGAATTGCATATAAAGCAATATCATTTTTAATCGCTTTTTGAATAATGCGCTCTACAAAAGTTTTTCCGGTAAATTTTTTTAAAGCACTGAACACAATCGGATGGTGCGATATTATCATCGAACAGCGCGAGTCAATCGCTTCTTCAATGATGTGCTCTGTTACATCTAAGCAAATCAAAACTTTTTCTATTAATTCATTTGAATCGCCTACAATTAATCCGGCGTTGTCGTATTTTTCTTGAAGCTGCAACGGTGCGATACTTTCTAAATAATCGGTGATGGTTTTTATGTATTGCATATTAGTTGGTTATTTAGTTGGGTAGTAACGGGTAAATAAATAATAAACTAACGAACTAGTTTAACGCTGTAAACGCTAAAGTAACGACAAACAATTGGCACTGCGGTTCTTTTTCTAAAATAGCGTCACAACAAGTTTGAAGTGTGGCACCGGTTGTAGCGACATCATCTACAATTAAAATACGTTTATTTTTACATCCCGTCGCGTTCACACATTGATATGCCGCAAAAACATTTTGTAAACGCTCGGAATATTTACTTTGCGCTTGAACGTTGGTGTATTTTACTTTCCTCAGAATACCGGTATCAATGCGCCAACCGGTTTTTTCCGAAATACCTTGCGCCAAAACTTCCGCTTGATTAAAACCGCGTTCTCGTTTTTTACGCGGGTGCATCGGAACGGGCAAAATAAAATCAATATTTTTAAAAAAATCAGATTGATTTATTTTATCGCCCAATAAACGTCCGAGTTGAAGTGCCGGTTCGCGTTGGTCTTTATATTTTATTTTATGAATGAGATGTTGTACGCCACTGTTTTTGGTAAAGTAATATAAAGCTGCTGCCGATTCAATACGTTTATCATAAATAAAACGTTGCAAAAATGTATTTTCTTTTTTATGCCAATGCTCTGTCTCCGGCAATTGTGTTTCACACAATAAACAAATATAGGCATTATCATCCGGCAAAGGTTGTCCACATGACAAGCAAAGTTTCGGAAAAAAAAGCGATAGAGTATTTCTAATGGCAAGTTTAATCATACGATAGCTTTGAGCCGTGAGCATTAAGAAACAAAAATAGTAAATTTTTCGATTTTTAAAATTTTTGTAGGGACAGGTCGCAACTTCTCTATAAAAATTTAAAAAAAAATGGCAGCTATTGATATAGCTGCCACCTAAACTAATATAGAAGGACACATTTTTTTAATTAATGTACTCCAATAAAGTACTAATTAAGAAAGTGAAATTTTATAGAAAAACAACAACCTCATTTTAAGAGAATCATCATTCCTCATTCATCATTTCTGAAATTAGTGTTTCATTGTTTCTTTTGCAGCAGCAGCACCTGCTTTAGCCGCTTCGCCTACTTTTTTAGTTGTTTCTACGGCTTTATCTTTAGCATCGTGCATTTTGTCACCCATTTTGTCAGCAGCAGCATTCATTTTGTCAGCAGCAGCATTCATTTTCATTTTTGCAGAGTCAGCAGCCATTTTTGCGGCATCAGCAGCATTTACAACAGTAGCAGTTGTAGCAGCACCAACTGCAGTAGCAGCGGAACCTGCGGCAGAACCTGCGGCAGAAACAGCAGCACCGGCTGCATCTTTAGCGGCAGCAGCAGAAGCAGCAGCATCTTTAGAAGCTTCGACAGATTTAGGCGAGTCAGAACAAGAAGTAGCAGCAAGAGCTGTCAATAAAGCTAAGGTTTTTAATACGTTTTTCATTGTTTTATTTTAAAGAATTTTGAAAAAACTTGATAATGTTAATTTACCACATAAAGACGCATACTATATTTTTCGTCACACCCTTTTTTATACTTTTTCTTTGTAATAAAAAAACAATTTTTTGGGATTTACTGACGATAGACAATGGACAATGGATACCGGACGATATTCAATGGATGATAGACATTTTAATTTATTTCTATTATCCATTGTCTATCGTCAGTAAGTTCACAATCAGTAAGTCCGAAGTCCGAAGTCTTTTAATTTAATAAAACCAATCAAAAACGCACAACCGCCTGAAACAACACCCCCTACCATCATCAACCACCAAAATTTTATGTCGGGTAAATAAATTGCTAAAACATATTGCATACCGAAACAAATCAAGATAAATAAAAAAAAGTGTGACCACCAACGCAATTGTTGTTTCGGTTGGAGATGTTTACGCGCTTCGAGATACATAAGACTCACTACAAAAAATTGTGTCAGCAAAGTAGATATTGCCGCACCGAATGCTTTATAATGCGGTATTAAAATAATATTCGAGAGAATACTCAACGGAATGGCAATCGCATAAATTTTGTTGGCGCGTTTTAAGTTGCCGAGTGCGATTAAGTACGTACTTAAAATATAGGAACAACTTAGAGCTATAAATGACGTGATGAGTAACGCCAAAACATCGCCGCTGTAATTTGTCGCTTCGCGGTAAAGCATGGGCATAATTTCGTAGCGGTGTACAATAATAGATGAAGCCGCTACGATAGCACAGCATAAAATGATTTCTATACTTAGTCGCACCAAAGGTAAAGACGATTCTTTTTTCTTAATTGAGTTAGAAAGCATCGGCAATAATAAACCCGCCGCTAAAACACCGAGCATATTAAGTGCGTCTAATAAGCGATAGGCAGAGGCATAAATGCCGGTTTGTTCCGCACCGTCAAGCAACATACGCTCTAAGAATACGGCATCGGTGCGGGTATAAAGTGTCATTAAAAAAACGGCGAGTGCGTATGGCAAGGCTTGTTTTAAAATGATGCGTGTGTGAATAAAATTGAATTGCAGTTTGAAAAGTGTTGTCCTTCTGAAAATAATTATAAATGCCGTGAGTGCCGTGAGCATTAAAGATGAAATCTGAATCGTGGCGAAACGCAGCATCGTTAAATTTTGTCGCCATATTGGAACGATGAGTACTGTGCCGACAATTCCAATCAATAACAATCTATCTAAAGCGGATAAAAAACTATCCGTTCGGTATAAACCTAATCCGGCAATGTTTGATCGTAAATATAAAATAAGCGAGGTGAGTATTTGATTGAGACACAAGACAAATAACAGCATTTGATTTTCGCCTTTATAAACAACGAAACCGATAAAAAAAGTGACAACGAGATAAACGGCACTTAAAATGAGTTTGAGCGACAAAACACGCGCAATATATTTATCGAGTAAATGCCGATGTCGCGCAATTTCACGGGTATTATAATTTTGGATACCTAAATCGCACACAATTTGAAACATAAACGTAAAACTCCACATCGCATAATAGATGCCGTAAGTGTGTTCACCCACCGCATTTTGTACCGACCTGTCAATACCGAAAATATAAAACGGTTTAATTAATGCATTCAGGACAAAAAGGAAAATAATATTGATGAGAAATTCACGCTTCATTTGATTTGTTATTATTTCTCATCAATTACAATTGCCGTAATGTGCATCGTAGCGGGAATTTTTTTTACATTGTTACCGATTTCTTGTTCTAGTGTTTCCGGATAATCTTCGGAGTTGAGTTGGTACATCACTTTCGGATTATTTTTATCCAATACACCGATATAACCGTCCGGTAATACAGGCATTTCTGAACCAATAAACGGCATAATTTTTTTCATATCGTCACCGACGCAGATGCCGTTTTTTGTACTAAAGTTTTTCGTTTCAACAGTTACTCTACTGATATTAATTGCGTCGGCACTATTAGCTAAAAATGCTAAATTACCGTTTTGATAATAGGCTTTTGCTTTAAATTCAACCTCCTCTTCATCGTCTATTGTCGTATCTCTTAACTCAAAACAATTATTAAAATTAGCAACTGTACTTAAAGGTTTTCCGATAAGTGCGGATTGGATTTCTTCCACTGTAACGGTGCAATTGCCGGCGTTTTTATTTTGTGTCGCAGAATTAGTCGGTTGGTCTTTACAGGCAATAATCAATAATAAACTGAAGAATAAAGTTTTTTTCATGAATTTTTATTTAAGATAGAAGCTATCAGCATTCGGTCGCTAAAAATTAGAAAACTGATACCTGAAGGCTGATTGCTCTAAATTTTTTCTTTTAAAAATTGTCCGGTATAGGAATTTTCAATTTTCGCTAAACCTTCCGGAGTACCTTCATAAACGAGATACCCGCCGTTTTTTCCGCCTTCCGGACCTAAATCAATTACCCAATCGGCGCATTTAATCACTTCCATATTGTGTTCGACAACAAGAACAGTGTGTCCTTTTTCGACGAGCGCGTTTAGCGCGTCCAATAATTTTTTGATGTCGTGAAAATGTAAACCGGTAGTCGGTTCATCGAAAATGAAAAAAATATGTTCACGTGAACGTTCTTTTCCCAAAAAAGATGCGAGTTTTACGCGCTGCGCTTCTCCGCCGGAAAGCGTTGAACTTGATTGACCGAGTTGCACGTAACCTAAACCCACATCCGCCAACGGTTTTATTTTCTGAATGATACTCTTTTCGTCGGTGAAAAATTGAAGTGCTGCATCAATACTCAATTCCAAAACTTCATGAATGTTTTTGCCTTTGTAAGTCACTTCCAAAGTTTCTGCTTTGAATCTTTTGCCTTGACATTCTTCGCAAAGTAAATGCACATCAGCGAGAAATTGCATTTCTACAACCGTTTCACCTTCACCTTTGCACGTGTCGCAACGACCGCCATCGGTGTTGAACGAAAAAGTACCGGGTTTATAACCGCGCATTTTCGAAAGTTGTTGCTTTGAAAATAAATCGCGAATATCATCATAAGCCTTCACATAAGTTGCCGGATTTGAGCGCGACGATTTTCCTATGGGCGATTGATTCACCATCTCGACAGCCGTTAAAATTTTTGTGTCACCGCTGATAGTTAACGTTTGACGGTGGACGATTGACGGTTGTAAATCATCAGTCGGTTCCTGTTTTTCTTCGCCGGTTGACAAAATTTGTTGCAATTGCGGATACAAAATTTGTTTGATCAAAGTTGTTTTTCCGGAACCACTCACGCCACTCACGACGATAAAAGTATTGAGCGGCATTTTGACTGTAATATTTTTCAAATTGTGCATGGCACAATTATTAAGTTGCAACCAACGCGCCGAAGTACGTCGCATTTGCGGCGTAGGAATAGACATCACGCCGGTCATATATTTTGTCGTTAAACTTTCGGCTGCTTGAGAAAATATATTTTTGAAAGGTCCTGCATAAACTACTTCGCCGCCGAAAACACCGGCTTCGGGTCCCATGTCTATGAGATAATCTGCATTTTTTATAATTTCTTCTTCGTGTTCAACAACGACAACCGTGTTACCCAAATCGCGGAGATGTCTTAAAACAGTTACCAATCGCGCCGTGTCGCGTGGATGCAAGCCCACACTCGGTTCATCAAGAATATACATCGAACTCGTTAAATTTGAGCCGAGTGTGCGCGTCAAATTAATGCGCTGCGTTTCGCCGCCACTTAAAGTACTCGACACACGACTCATTGTGAGATAACCCAAACCAACATTGCGCATAAAACGCAAACGGTTATTGATTTCGAGTAACAAACGTTTGGCGATAATCGCATCAGTGGGTGGTAAAATAAGTTGGTCAAAAAAATCGTGCAATTCATCAATCGGCATTTCCGTCAGGTCGGCGATGTCGGTGTTGTTTATTTTTATGTAAAGTGCTTCCGGACGCAAACGTTTGCCTTCGCAACTCGGGCAAGTTGTTCTGCCGCGATAACGGGCCAACATCACGCGATTTTGAATTTTATATGCGCCTTCTTCCAAAATTTTAAAAAATATATCAATACCCCGTACATATTTATTGCCTTTCCATAAAATACGCCGTTCTTCTTTCGTTAAACTTTGATACGGCGTATGTACCGGAAAATTAAATTGATGCGCTGCCGACAGAAAATTATTCAACCATTCACTTGATTTTTCGCCTTTCCAACATGCAATCGCTCCGTCGAAAACGGAAAGCATTTTGTTCGGTACCACTTTATCTTCATCAATACCAATCGTTTTGCCGTAACCTTCACACACAGGACATGCACCGAGCGAATTATTATAATTAAAAAGCTGCGGTGTCGGTTCAATAAAAGTAATGCCGTCTAGTTCGTAGCGGTTGTTAAACAGCTTTGAGCTTTGAGCTTTGAGCTTTGAACTGCTATTTGGCTGCTCCCGGCTTAATGCTAATAACTCATGGCTATTAAATTCAACAATAGCTTCGCCTTCTGATTCATAAAATGCGGTTTGAACGGAATCGCCGATGCGTTTCACACTGTCTAAATCATTTTGTTTAACAACAAATCGGTCAATCAAAATGCGAATATCTGCTTCCTTAAAATTATCTAAAGTTTTCTTTAATTTAGATTGTTGATTTTCTAAATACTTATTTTCTGACAGCTCATAGCCCATAGCCGATAGCTGCTCATTGCCAGTCAATACATCTTCAATATCGTGTAATTTTCCGGATTGCCAAACCCGCGTATAACCTTTTTGTAACAATAAATTCAATTCGGTCTCGAGTGTGCGGTCGGCATATTTTGTGGGCAGAGGAATAAATAATTGTATGCGCGTACCTTCGTTATGCGATTGAATAAAATCAACGACATCAGAAACTTGGTGTTTTTTTACTTCCGCACCGGAAATAGGTGAAATCGTTTTACCGACACGAGCATATAGAAGTCGCAAAAAATCGTAAGTTTCTGTCATCGAACCTACTGTTGAGCGATTGTTTCCCGTCGTCACTTTTTGTTCAATCGCAATGGCAGGACAAACGCCTTTTATATAATCCACGTCCGGTTTTTTCATGCGCATTAAAAATTGTCGCGCATAACTCGACAAACTTTCGACATAACGGCGTTGACCTTCAGCAAATAAAGTATCCATAGTGATAGACGATTTGCCACTGCCACTCACACCCGTAATCACCACCAATTGATTTTTCGGAATAATTAAATCAACATTTTTTAAATTATTTGAACGCGCACCTTTTATGAAAATGTTTTTCCGAATGGCAATATCATTTTCTAATAATTGGTCGAAAGTAGAAGACATAAACGTATTGGGTGTTAGGTAATGGATATTAGGTATTGGTATTGGGTGTTGGCTTTATATAGGTTTTATTTTGTAATGCTCAATACCTAATGCCCAATACCTAGACCTAATACTCATTACCTAAATTAAAACATTACCGCCAAACGCAGCGATAAGGTTGACATGGTTACACGAGAATCACTGTTAGAAGTCGGATTTGCGCCGGAAGCATCATAGATAGTGCTGCTTTTATCACTTGTAATATCGTTGAGTCCTTTTTGATAATAAAGACCTACGGAAAATGCAGTATTGTTCGCTACAATATACTCTCCGCCTATACCAAAACCGAAAGAATAATATAAACCACCCGCTTCATTTTTTAAATTGATATTATCTTGATCGTATTTACCGCCGAAGCCTAAACCTGTTGTGGAACCATTCGTATCATAACGAAAAGCAACTGACAAATTCGGCTCTGCAAAATAGCGGATATGATCGCCTGTTTCGAGTGTACGCAATTTTAAGCCTATCGGAATTTCAAACCAAGACAGGTTATATTTATACAATGATTGTGATTGAAAAACTTCCGCACCTGTGAGTGGCGGCGTAAATTCTGCATTAGAATTTACCCACCATTTGTTCGGTGCGTTAATGCGCAGTTTTCCACCACCGCTCAACAGTACATTAAACCCGCTCACGATAGAATAGTTTTCGGTAAATCTATTTTCAGCAATTAAACCTAATTTGATGCCGAGAATAGATCCGACATTAGACATATAGTTTTTATCGGTGCCAAACCACGACCAAGTCGGGCTGGCGTGAACACCGAAACGCAAATCGTACAGATGCAAACGTCCGCCTCCGTATTGCGCAAAAGATATTTGAAAAATAAATACACTCGCGAAAAGAGATAATAGGAATTTTTTCATGTTTTTATTGTTTACAGTTTTTATATAGGGACGGTTTTAATTTGCTAACAAAACGCAAAGATAAACTTTGTATTTTTACCATGCACGCGATAACGGGAATTTTAAGAAAAGATTAATTCGATTTTGGATTTTAGATTTTGGATTTTAAAGATTTTTCTTTTCGTGCTGCAATAGATTTCTGTTACTTCTGATTTTTTCAAAATAACTAATGAAAATCAAATACTTAGAACAATTGTAAAAACTATTGCTGTGCAAAGAGAAAAATGTCCAAAATTCAAAATCCATAATCGAAAAATAAAAAAGGCTCTTATCATTGAGCAATAAGAGCCGGAAGACTAAATGTTGAATCGGTTTTTGAGTTTTAACTTCGAGTTTTTCAAATCGAAATTAGCGCACAATGTTATATGACAAATTTTATACCAAAATTTGGTTAGCATTTTTTTTAATTAAACGTAAATTGGTGTGGTTTATGTATTTCTGAAAGTAAAAAAAATATCCATTTGGACATTTTGAATAAAATTATTCCTCTTATTGAAAAATTTCACCTACTTCTTTAACTTTAATATAAGCAAAAAGAAAAAATTATTACCTTTACATCGAAAAATATTTTATAACAAAACGATACTGACAACGACAAGTAAAATGTTGCTAAAATCCATAACTTTAATATTTATATTATTATTGATGGGCAGTTTCATGCCTAAAATTGAAATAAAACCTGTAAAGATGAGATGCACTGCGTCTTTACACTTAATAAAAAATATAACCGGTGCAGGTTTGTCGTCTAAATCCGTTGTACATTCGGGAAACGGTTTGTTTTTTACACAAAACATGATGTACAGCCACAATATTTCAGTTTACAATCGCGATTTCGAGTGCGTTAAAATTATCAGTGATGCCGTTAAACTCAGCAAGTTTGGTTTTCAAGGATACGAAGGCACGCATCAAGGTGCGCCGGTTGAGTGCGCTTTTTCGCACAACGGCTTGTATGCTTGGGTATCGAATTATCAAATGTATGGCACAGGTTTTAATAATGCCGGACAAGATAATTGCAAAATGAATAACGGCTACGACCAAAGTTTTGTTTACAAAATCAATACAGAAACATTTGAGATAGAAAAAGTAGTTCAAGCGGGAGCTGTGCCTAAATACGTAGCAGTCTCGCCCGATTCGCGTTATGTGTTAGTGAGTAATTGGTGCAGTGGTGATGTTAATATTATTGATACTCAATCCGGACAAACCATTAAAAGTATTCCGATGGGTTCGCATCCGCGCGGTATTGTCGTAGATAATAATTCTGAAAAGGCTTATGTCGCCGTTATGGGTTCGAGTAAAATCGGTGTCATTAATTTAAACAATTTTTCTGTAAGTTGGCTTAGAGATGTTGGCAGCGGTCCGCGTCATTTGTGTATTTCTCCCGATAACGCGTATTTATTCGTGACGCTTAACATCGAAGGCAAAGTAGCAAAAATAGATTTGAGTTCAGGTGAAATTATTTCAAAAGTAAGTACAGGCAATGCACCGCGCAGTATGGCGATGATGGGTAATTATTTATATGTCGTAAATTATTTCAGTAATACGCTCAGTAAAATTAGAGCTTCTGATATGGAAGTGGTTGAAACCGTTCCGACAAAAGCTAAACCGATTGGCGTAACCACTGATGCCGAAGCGCAAACGGTTTGGGTATCTTGCTATTCCGGCAACATTATGGTGTTTCAAGATTCGGAAGAGAATGCTTCTTTAACCGGTAAACCCTATAAACCGGTTGAAGTTTTAAATCCTATCGTTGTTATGTATACCAATCCGGAACCTCAACAAATAGTTTATGCGGAAAATATAATTAAAAACCCGCAAAAAACTATAAAAAAAACCGTCACTAAAACCAGTCATTCTAAAAGCTACTATATTATTATCGAAAGTTGTACAAATCGCAATAAAGCCGAAGAAGTTTTAGAACTTTGGAAAGCAAAAGGCGTGACTAAAGCACGCATTTTGACTGCCAGAAATCAATTTCGCATTGCCGCCAATTTTTATAAAACTAAAACCGAAGCCGACAAAGCGATAGCGCAGGTCAAATTAAAACATAAACCCGATGCTTGGATTTGGGAACATTGAATAACGAATAATTTTTTATAGATTTAATCGTTTCGCGTTAAAGATAAAAAAAATTGCGCAAAGAAAAAATTTCTTTGCGCAATTTTTTTATTAAGCCTTAGAGTTTTATATTTTGAAATCGCGTACAAAAGCCGGTAAGATATTATCTCCACTCACAAGTGTATCACGTACTTCTACGACAAAAGTAACCGGCACATCACTCACATCGGCAATTTCCGGAATACTCAATATGCCGCGTAAAAGTAATCGGGTCACTGCCGTTTTACTTTTATTGGCTTCTCCGCGTGCTTCTCCTTGCTTCTATTCCTTCTTCTTTACCTACTGCTTTTATACTTTGATAACTGGTCATGACATTTGATTTTATTTGTGGTAGAAATATTTCTTTTATAGTTTCTCTTATTTCTTCTTCTTCCAAATTGGCGTTATTAACAAAATACAATGCAAATATAAGCAATAATTCCATTTTCTCAGGCGCATTTTTAAAAACGCTCTATGTCAATCAATGCCGCTTCTTCCGGCGTGAAAAGAAAATTGATTAAATCAATTACGGCTTCTTTATTTTGAAAAGTTGCTTTGAAAATTTTGTAGTGGGCATGGTGTAAATTTTCAACCTTAGGTTTTTTCATCAAAGTAGGTTGTATAGTTGGTAGTTCGATATAAAATAAAACAGTTCCCGATTTCAAAAAAATATTTTTTGAAAAAAAATTTTTTAAAACAAAAAAAATAATTTATTTTTATAAAATTATTTTGTGAAAATTTATTTAAAAAAAAATTTCTCACAAAAATTATTAAAAAATTAAAAAACTGAAACGATTTTGGCTGCAAAGACGTTTTGTTTTAGAGCGAACACAGTGATAAAAATATGTGCATTTACACCTCACAACAGTTACAATAATTCGATGAAAAAACCGATATTAATATTTCTTTTTGCTTGCTGTACTTTTGTTTACGGTCAAGCGCAAATTAATCAAATGGTGTTCGGAAAAAACCGGGTGCAGTATCACCGTTTTTTCGACGATTGGAGTCAGTATGAGAGTGAAAATTTTTTCACTTATTTTTACGGACAAAGCCGTTACGTCGCGCAAGCAACTTCCATGCTTGCCGAAATTGATTTCGAAGTCGTTCAAAAAATGGTGGAATATCGCCTCAACGATAAATTGGAAATCATTGTCTATTCCGATGTTTCCGATTTGCACCAAAGTAATATCGGTCAAGATGAAATTTTTTTGACTGAAAATAAAGGTGTAAAAGTTGTCGGCAGCAAAATTTTTGTGTATTTCGACGGCGATCATATTCATCTGCGCCAAATGATTCGAGAAGGTATTGCTACAGTATATATCAACACGATGTTGTATGGCAATAATATTCAAGAAGTAGTGCAAAACGCACTGTCTTTTAATTTGCCGCTTTGGTTTAAAGATGGTTTGGTATCGTATATCGGCGAAGAATGGAACACAGGTTTAGATGATCAAATGCGTGCGCTCACACTTTCAAAAAAATATAAAAATTTCGATAAATTCGCATTGGCAGAGCCGCGATTAGCAGGTCATGCTTTTTTTAATTTTATTTCAACGCAATA
>JAYTIA010000677.1:0-3015 GCA_043732145.1 Saprospiraceae bacterium | reverse complement strand
ATTCACTTGCACCCAAAAAATTTCCTAAAGAAAAATTTAATCCCGGTGCTTGATTGTCAACACCATCAATTATTTGCAACGAGCGCACCGGACTTGTCGAGTTAAATCCGCGCGTATTGATGACAGTGAAACCGAGACTTGCGGTCGTTGCATCAACTCCTTTTAAATTCGATAAACCTTCATAAAAAGTAATTCCTGTTTGCTGTTTGATGGCAATTTTGTCCATGCTTTCCACCGTCAACTGACTTTGCTTTGTCTTTTCGCTGACGCGTTGACCTATAACTTCGACCGCATCTTTTACTTCGCTCGCGTCGGAAAGTTTTAAACTTAAAGGCATTTTAGTATCACTTGTAATGCCTAATTCTTGTGAAGTATAACCCACAAAACTGATTGCCAACGTAAATGGCGGTTTTTGTTGCGGATTAAAATCAAATGCGCCTTCGGGGTCTGTTACACCACCGATTGTTGTTCCTTTAATAACGACTGACGCACCAATCAAAGGTTCGTTAGTACGCCCGTCAAAAATTTTTCCGGACACGTTTTTCTGTGCGTTCAGCGTATTTATAAAAACGGAAATCAGAATTAAAATTCTAAAAGCAGTGGATTTGTAAAGTTTCATTCAATTTAGAAGTTAGTTCTTTTTCAAAAAAATTAAATCAGTCGTGAAGTTAGGCTTTTTTATTTAATTTAAAAATTATTTTTCTACTTTCAAACTTTTTACGGCATTGATGGAGAATAAGAGACTTATTACCATAAATATAAAAGCGGCAAAAAATGGTGCGCCCGGAAATTGTACGGGTGCTTTATTGGAAGTGAAATAATAAAACAAACTTGTCATCAACACCGGACCGAAAATAGAAGTAAAACTCATTAAACTTGTCAAGGCACCTTGCAATTGTCCTTGTTCATTCGCGGGAATTTGCGAAGATATGATGCCTTGTAACGCCGGTCCTGCCAAGCCACCCATCGCGAACGGAATCATAAAAGCAAACATCATCCAGCTTTGTGTCGCCAACGAAAAAGCAAGAAAACCGAAACCGGAACAAATTAAACCGACGAATAAAGATTTACGTGTACCGATTTTCGGAATAATAATTCGCGTTAAGCCGCCTTGAACAATGGCAACCGTAAGACCTACAAACCCTAATGAGTATCCAACCATGCGCGTATCCCAATCAAATTTTTTCATCGTGTAATAAGTCCACGAACTTTGTTGCGCCCAATTTGCTAAATAAATAAGTATCAAAGAAGGGATGAGACCGAAAATAATAGGATAATTTTTCAGCATGAGCAACGAACCGACCGGATTAGCTTTTTTCCAATCAAATTGACGGCGGTTTTCGGGTTTAAGTGATTCCGGTAAAATAAAAAAGCCGTATAACCAATTCAAAAGCGTAAGACCGGCTGCCGCAAAAAAAGGTACACGTGCGCCGTAATGCCCTAACACACCACCGAGTGCCGGACCGATGATGAAGCCCAGACCAAATGCCGCACCAATCAACCCGAAATTTTGTGCGCGTTTTTCCGGAGCACTCACATCGGCAATGTATGCACCGGCTGTTGTAAAACTTGAACCCGTGATGCCGGCAACTATGCGCGCCATGAACAACCAAGTGATATTTGGTGCAAAACCGGTGACGATATAATCCATACCAAAACCGAAAAGGGAGAAAAGCAATACCTTTCTGCGCCCGTATTGATCGCTCAATCCACCCAATATCGGCGCGAAAAGGAATTGCATACTCGCATAAGCAAACATGAGCCAACCGCCATATTTTGCGGCATCACTCAGGTCGCCGTGAATAAGATCGGTAATAAGTTTCGGAATAACGGGTATAATAATGCCGAAACCAATGACATCCACTAAAACGGTTATAAAAATAAATATCAGTGCGGGGTCGCGCTTTTCTGCCATGTTTAAAGTTTTGGACGATAGACGATAGACAATAGACTACGGATTTTTCAATAATTTTTTTGACTCGGTGCAAATTTAAAAAAATATACTGAAATGAAGTAAATAATTGACAATTGACAATTGAAAATTAGCATTGTTCATTTTCATTTTTCAATCATTACCGGTAAAAGGATTTATTTGAATTGGGTTTTGAAATTTCCTTTGTATCCTTTGCGAAAAACTTTGCGTTCCTTGAGTTGAAATTAAGCGCAAAGAGCGCAAAATTTAATTAAATTTAAATTTTTTGAACTGTAATGATTGTCAATTGTCAATTATCAAAAAACTTCGCCAATATTAACGAAAAAGCCTCTCGAACCGTTCTCTCCAATGCCGTAATCAATGCAAAGATTAGCTCCGGAATGTTTATTTAATTTGATGCGCAAGCCCGCACCCGCCGCCGGCGCGTAAGCATCTACGCCGGTAGTAAGTTTAGTTATGTACGTTGAAAAATTAGAAAATACCACGCCACCTAACAAACCGTTTTTCAAAATGCGAAATCTGTACTCGGCTTCAAAATAATTGAAGATATGACTCCTGAATCGTCCTTGAATATAACCTCTGCCTGTATTGAAATTATCATCCCAACCTGTACTCGGCAACATAAAATAAGGCGTTGTAGCTTCGCTGCGCCAACTATAAAACCAAAGTGCCAAAACATTTCCGGACTCAGATACTTTAAAATATTTTCTGGCATCAATAACGAGTGATGCCCAATTATCATTTACTAAATTGAAAGCCTGCAAATCTTTTCTTGCCGTAACACTTAAATAAAAACCGTTTGTCGGATTCAATTGGTTGGTGCGTGAATCATATAAAATCCTCAGCGGAAAACCCACAGCAATTTCTTGAGTACCGGTTAAACCTTGTTTTCTTAGAGCAGTTATAATGGTTTTACTTAACGGTTTACCTTCGGAATCTGATTCTTTAATATTCCAAAATCTGTCATAAGAAATACCGGTGCCGATAAACCAATTTTTTGCAAACGATCTTAATGCCAATGTGTGCAGCCTTAAATAATTAAAATTGACGGTATAGCCATCGTTATTTGGGTCAACGTGTCC
>JAYTIA010000676.1:0-3019 GCA_043732145.1 Saprospiraceae bacterium | reverse complement strand
AAGGAAAAAAAATTGGGCGCAAGAAAAATTTAGAAATTCTTGAAAAAGAAATTAAAGAAGATGAAATTGAAACGGCGGCACTTGATAAACAAACGAGTTTAACGCGCACGGAACTTATCGCTTTAAAATCCGGTGATCAACGCGGCGAAATGCAAAGACAACAAGCGCGATTAAATCAAATCAGACAAGATAAAGTGCGTGCGGAATCCGAGTTAAATCGTATCAGTTTGACTTTGAGTGAAGCAGATGATAAACAAAAATTTACGGAGCAACAATTGAAAAAGTTTGAAGCCGAAATAGTTACGCTTACAGAAAACCTTTTTGAAAGTAAACGTACTGCCGATTTTGAAAAACAAAAACGCGACCAAGCTGATGCAGCTTTCAGAAATATCAGCGATGCAACTTCACAATTGGCGAGTGTTTACAATGAAAAAAATGTGGCGTTCATACGTCAACAAAATAAAGTAGAAACGCTCAAACGCGAAACCGTTTTCAGAAAAAAACAAATCGAAGAAGCACAAGCAACTTTAGACAGCGCTTCAAAACAATTGGCGGAACAAGAAAAAGAACGCGCCAAACAAAATGAGCATTTAATAGCAGTCGATATGCAATTGAATGATTTTTATAAATTGCGCAAAGAAAAACAATCAAGTTTGGGTGAGTCCGAGCAAGCATTTTTTCAAAAGAAAAATCTCATCAATACTTTTGAAGATGATTTGAGAAAAATAAATCGGCAGAAATCGGAACTACAAATCACGGTAAATCAGTGGAAAGATAAACTGAATGATTTGAAATATCAATCCACTTCAATCAGCGAACGTGCAGAGGTGGAGTTTTCGGAAACTTTGGAAAATTTATTGAAGCGAAACCATGATTCTCAGGATTTACAGGATTTACAGGATTTTAATCAAGATGATTCGGAAAATCAAAATAATCAAGCAAATCAAGCAAATCAAGGTCATCAGTGGGTAGAGTTAGAAAAAAAAGTAACCGCATTGAAACGCCAATTGGAAGGATACGGCGAAATAAATCATTTGGCAGTGGAAGCGTTTAATGAAATGAAAGAGCGTTTCGATATGATTACAGCACAACGTGACGACATCAACAATGCCAAAAAAGACTTATTGCAAACGATAAAAGAAATTGAAGAAACGGCAACTGCACAATTTTTGGATGCATTTAACACTGTGCGGTTATCGTTCATTGAAGTTTTCAAAAGTTTATTCGATTCCGAAGATACGGCAGATTTAATTTTAACCACACCCGACAACGTACTCGAATCGTCCATCGGCATTGTTGCAAAACCAAAAGGCAAACGTCCTCAAAGTATCGCACAGCTTTCCGGCGGCGAAAAAACTTTAACTGCGATTGCCTTTCTATTCGCACTTTATCTTTATAAACCCGCACCGTTCTGTATTTTCGATGAGGTAGACGCACCATTAGATGATGCGAACATCGAAAAATTCAACCGCGTCATCAAAAAATTCTCCGAATATTCTCAATTCATCGTCATCACACACAACAAAGCTACGATGTCGGCAGTAGATGTCATTTACGGTGTGTATATGGCAGAACAAGGTGTATCATCGCTTACGCCGGTAGATTTCCGACATTTTGAAAATGCAAATCAGATGCAGGTTTTGAATTGATAACTTAAAGAAAAAATTGTTAAATGTTAAACTTGAAAAAAAAACCTTTTAATCTTTAACTATTTATTAATTTTAATCCTCTTTTATACAATATGGCATAGTTTTTTTTAAAAATATTATGTGTAACGAAAGATGTGTAAATAAGCATTTTAAAGAGAAAATTATTAGGAATGAGAAATAGAGAAAGTCTACTTGTAGGATTAATTATTTTTTGATCAGAATGTCTATCTTTTAAGGAGAATATAGGTAATATTTAATGTAAAGATAAGCGTTATGACCGTAAAAGAGTAAGTTTATCGGCAGACTTTATATATTTCTCATTCCTTATCATCTTTTTTACTCGATTCCCCCCTCAGTTTCTATATGTTTTAAAATTTAAAACCTTAGCTTAATAAAAACTGAGCGTAAACCATTTCTAAAATTATCAATGCAATGAGAAAAATTTTCACACTTTTAACTCTGCTTGTTTGCGGTTTTCAAGCTTATGCGCAACAAGATCCGATGTTCACCAATTATTTGTTTAATGCGCTCACGATTAATCCGGGTTATGCCGGCAGCAATGAGCATTTAACAATTAATGCTTTGCACCGCACGCAATGGTGGGGTATTGCAGGTGCGCCTTCCACTCAATCTTTCACTATTTCATCGCCTCTTAAAAATGATAAAGCAGGTATAGGTTTTAGTTTAGTGAACGACCAAATAGGACCAACCAATTCACTTGATTTAGGACTTTCTTATGCTTATCGTATTCCTATCGGTAAATCTAAACTTTCAATCGGCTTAGATGCAAGTGTTAAAAATTTTCGTGCAGATTGGTCGAAATTAAATATTCAAGATCCCGATCCGGCTTATGCCCAAAACCTGAATATTTGGAAACCGAATTTAGGTGCCGGTGTTTATTTCTATAACAAAAATTTTTATGTCGGTGTAAGTGTGCCGCGTTTAATTGAACAAGATTTAACGCAAAACAGAGTTGATCAAGTGGCATTATATGCTAAAGAGTATCGCCATTATTATTTCTCTATCGGTACTGCTATTCCATTAAAAGGTGATAATTTAATTTTCAAGCCATCTTTGTTAGTGAAATCTGCTGCATTTGATAGCCGTTTCAAAACAGATCCGAATTATATCCAAATCGGTGCACCGACAGAAGCTAATATTGATTTGTCTTTATTTTTTCAAAAAACTTTATGGGTTGGTGCTTCTTTCCGGACTGCGATTGAAGCTGCAAACAAAACCAGTTCATTCGACTCCGTTGATTTTTGGATGGCTTATTACTTGTCGAACGGTTTGCGTTTAGGTGCGGGTTACGATTATACGCTCACTAAATTGCAATCTAAAGCCGGTGGTTCATTTGAAATCATGGCAGG
>JAYTIA010000675.1:0-3025 GCA_043732145.1 Saprospiraceae bacterium | reverse complement strand
ATGAAGATTACAATAAATTGGAAAAAGAACTCTACGCCGCCTACCCGAACAATGTGGATTTTAAAAACGGTTTGGCGATTTCTTACGAAAAATTGGGTTCAACGCACACATCGCTCGGCAATTTGGACAAGGCTTTGAGCTTTTACGAAGAATACAATAAATTGGAAAAAGAACTCTATGCCGCGTACCCGAACAATGTGGATTTTAAAAACGGCTTGGCGGTTTCTTATTATAAACTGGGGGAATTTTCCAATGAACATAAAAAAGATAAAAAACAAGCCAAAATTTATTTTCAAGAAGCCGAAAAACTTTGGCTGGCTTTAGTAAAGGACGCACCACAATATGCTCAGTTTAAAAATTTTTTGGGAATAGTGCAGCAAGATTTAAAAAATTTGGAAACAGATAAAAACTAAATTTTCAGTTTCACAATTTTAAAAACAAACCACTTTAAAAACAAACCACGATTTTCCAATTAAACGGGAGACGCGATAAATCGGTGTCTTTACAAAATATTTTTTTTTTACTTTTTTCTAAAAAAATGTAATTTTGCTGAGTGTTAAGAATAGTTTTTAAATTTTTCGTCAATGACAATAGAAAGAACGAGTACAGAAATTGTAATCCGGCTGTCTGCTCATATAAATACCAACGGTCTGCAACGTTTGGTTGATTATTTAACTTATTTGGAAGCAACTTCCAATTCTAAAGCGACACAAACTGATGTTGACCGGTTAGCAAGTGATGTTAAATCGGGTTGGTGGAAAAAAAATCGCAGCCGCTTGATTAAATGAAAATTGTAGTTGACACCAATACCAAAAATAAAGTTTAATTTTGTTCTAATTTTAAAATTTTAAAAAAAAATTTATTGCTCAATGATAACCATGCCCAACGGAATTGATATTCATCCGAATTATATTACCGATGCTGCGGGAAAAAAACTATCGGTAGTGTTACAAGTGTCGGAGTTTAATGCACTTTTAGAAGCATTAGTATCTGCTTTAAAACCGAAAGCAGGAAAAGATGACGATCGCATTCCGGTCAGAGTAGCACACGATATTGCGAACGGATTAAAAGATATTAAGAACGGCGGAGAAAATTTTTCTGACGCTTACGAGTTTTTGGAAGAAATGCGTGCGGAGTATCCGTCAAAAAAGGAAACGGTATGAAAATTTCTGTACGCGATAGTTTTAAAAGAGATTTTAAAAAATTAGCCAAAAAGTACAATCATATCACCGATGATTTAGAAAAATTATTTGAATCTCTAAATGAAAACCCGACACAAGGCATACCATTAGGTTTAGATTGCTTCAAGGTGCGGATGTCAATCAGCGATAAGAGAAAAGGTAAAAGCGGCGGTGCGCGAGTAATTACCTGCGTAAAAATTATTAAAGATTCTATTTTTTTGTTGGCAATATATGATAAATCGGAGCAAGCAACTATATCAAAAGATGAATTAAAAGATTTGGTTGAACAACTTGATGAATAAAAAAATCGCAAAACATTTCAAGAGTATTCACTCCTCGCTGACAAATTTATTTAATAAAATTTCAAAAAAAAATCGCGCAGAAAAAATTTTTTCTCTGCGCGATTTTTATTAACCAATAACTTATAACCTATAACCTATAACCTACAAATTATTTTTCTTCAACTCACTCACCGCAAAATCCACCGCACGCGCCGTCAAAGCCATATAAGTCAACGAAGGATTCACGACACCATTTGAAACCATTGAAGCACCGTCCGTTATAAAAACATTTTTACAAGCGTGTACTTGATTATTGCCGTTCAAGACAGAGGTTTTCGGATCGCGACCCATACGTGCTGTTCCCATTTCGTGAATACAAAAACCCGGTGCCGGTGAGTTGTCGTAAGTGCCAATATTTTTTAAACCGGCGGCTTCCAACATTTCGGCGGCATCGTTTTTCATATCCACGCGCATTTTCTTTTCATTTTCTTTAAACTCCGCGTCTATATCAATCGTCGGCAAACCCCACTGATCTTTTTTATCGTAGTTGAGCGTAATTTTATTTTCGTAATAAGGCAATTGTTCTCCCCATGAACCCATACCGAAACTCCAATTACCAAGTTCTGTAGATTGTGCTTTAAACTCTGCACCGAATCCCGAAGGATTTTTTCTCCCGCGTCCGGCTCCGCCTTGATAACCGAAACCGCGGATATAACCGCGATTTTCGTCGGGCGTTACATTTCTGAACCTTGGGATATACGTACCGTTCGGTCGTCTGCCGGCGTAATAAAAATCTTGAAACTGATCGGTATCGCCGTAAGCACCTACACCGTAATGGTGATCCATGAGATTGTGTCCGAGTTGATCGCTTTCATTGCCGAAGCCATTCGGGAAACGTGTTGATTTTGAATTGAGCAAAATACCTGCGGATGCAATCGTACCCGCACAAACAAAAACAACTTTAGCGAAGAAATCCATCGTTTCATGTGTCTTCGCATCAATGATGCGCACACCGATTGCTTTTTGTTTTTTCTCGTCGTAAATAATAGATTGTGCAATCGAATACGGACGCAAAGTTAAATTACCCGTTGATTTTGCTGCCGGCAAAGTTGCAGCGTTAGAACTGAAATACGCGCCATACGGACAACCGCGATGACATAAATTGCGATACTGACACGCTCCGCGACCGTTATGTTCCTGTGTGAGATGCGCGACGCGACCGATAATCATTTTGCGAGAACCTTTATAGTGTGCGTCAATTTTTGCGGCAATATCTTTTTCTAAGATATTCATTTCCATAGGCGGCAAAAATTCAGAGTCCGGTAAAACCGGAATGTTTTCTTTACTGCCACTAATACCCGCAAATTTTTCAACGTAAGAATACCAAGGTGCAATATCAGCGTAACGAATAGGCCAATCAACGGCGATGCCATCTTTTAAGTTGGCTTCAAAATCTAAATCGCTCCAACGATACGTTTGTTTTCCCCACATAATAGATTTACCGCCGGTGTGATAGCCACGAATCCAATCGTAGGGTTTTACTTGATTATACGGGTGATCTTT
>JAYTIA010000674.1:0-3026 GCA_043732145.1 Saprospiraceae bacterium | reverse complement strand
ATAAATCATCGGCAAGCGGTGCAAGTCCGTAATAAATATAATCGAGGTATTGAATTTCTGCAATCGGTCGCCAGCCGCGCATAGAAAGCCCTATTGCTTGACCCATAATTGTCCACTCACGAATACCGGTATCAAAAATGCGTTCAACGCCGTATTTTTCTTGTAATCCGGCTAATCCTTGATTCACATCGCCGATTAAACCGACATCTTCTCCAAAAGCTAAAAGATGCGTATAATTTTCAAAGGCTTTATCAAAAAAAGCATTGATGATTTCGTAACCGTTTTTAATCGGCGATTCGTCGGTATAAGTTGGTGCAACAGACTCTACTTTAAGCGCGGCATTTCTTGTTTCACTGTATAAGTGGGTCGAATATCTTTTTTTAGATTGCTCCGTAAAGTTTAGTACCCATTCGCGCAAAGCGTGTACAGCCTTCAGCTGTGAGTTATCAGCTATCAGCTTTTCATTTTCATGCGATTGAAGGTTGATAAATGAAGGTTGATAGCCGACAGCAAACAACAATTGCCGCGCATTTTTCAAAAGTTCACTCGGAAAAGGTTCGCGCAAACTTTCTAATTCTTTTTGGTGCGCTTTTACAATCTCTAATTTATCGGGATGAGCATCTGCAATATCTTGATACAAATGATTCAATTCCGGTTTGATAACACGCACGCGATTAAAATACTTCGCCCAAGCTTTATTCTTTGCTTCACGCGCTGTTGCTTTAGCACGTGCTTCGATATTTTCTAAATCTTTTTCCGTTGCTAATTTCGATTCAAGTATCCATGTACGCATTACGCCGTTACAATCGTGTTCGCGTTCCCATTGCAAACGTTCTTTCGATTTATAACGTTCATGCGAACCCGAAGTCGAATGTCCTTGCGGTTGTGTGGCTTCTTGGATGTGAAAAATAGCGGGAATATGTGTTTTGCGAATTTTATCAATGCCTTTTTCGAATAAAGTGTACAATGCCGGATAATCCCACGCTTTACATTCGTATAAATCTATTCCATTACCGTCTTCGTCTAATTCAAAACCTTTTAAGAGTGCCGATATATTTCCTTTAGTGGTTTGGATTTCACTCGGTACGCTGATGCCGTAACCGTTATCCCAAATAAAAATGGCGAGCGGAATGCGCATAACGCCGGCAGCATTCACAGATTCCCAAAACACGCCTTCCGATGTGCTTGCTTCGCCGATGGTACAAAAACAAACTTCATTGCCGAGGTTTGAAAAGCCGGAAGCATGAAAAGGATTTTGTAATTCTCTATATTTTTTTGAAGCCAATGCCAATCCAATCGCTCGTGCCATTTGTCCGGCAGTGGAAGAAATATCGGAAGCCGCATTATAAATATTAAGTTGATTATTCCAAACGCCTGTTTCCGGATTGACTATCGGTGTTGCAAAATGTGCGTTCATTTGTCTGCCGCCACTAAACGGATCGTTATTGCTATCGGCATAAAGTTGAGCAAAAAAATCTTCCGGACTCGTTACTTCGGAAGCCAACATCCAAGTTTGATCGCGGTAATAACCGGAACGCCAATCGCCTTTTTTAAAAAATTTTGCGAGTGCAACTTGCGGCACTTCCAAACCGTCACCAAAGATACCGAATTTAGCTTTACCTGTCAGTACTTCTCGTCTGCCGATTAAACTGATTTCTCGACTTGTGACGCACAATTCATAATCTTTCAGAACAGCGCCACGAAAATCGTTATTTTTTTTTGATAATGTACTTTTAATTTCCGGCACATCGAGCGACACATTCAGAGACAGCGTATCAGGCATTGTATATTTATGGATGTGAAGTTTTACTTACTTTTTATTACATTTCTAACATGGTGCAAAATTAATTAAATTTTTTGAAATAAGGAAATTATTTACAATAATGCTGTATCCCATGATAACGTGATATGATATAGGAATTTAATTTTGTAAATTCGTTATTTCTCGCTCGCTTTTTTATCAATGCAGTCATTAAGGCACACAGTATGGACGACTACAAAAACAAAAGCTTATTTTTCAACAACTTTTTTTGGCTTTTAGTTCTACTTTGTCACTTTAAAATTTTTTTGATAAGTTGGTTTCGTCGGTAGAAGGACTTGAGAGGAGTGAAGCAGTTTTTTTAATTTGTATGAACTTTGGTGGGAAAGAGTACCGTACGGTGATGAAAGTGTGGACGATATGCGGATACAAAACGCGCCGACATTCCGTGAAGTAGCGTATCGGCACGTCAGCACTTGCAACGGCAATTAATAAGCTGCTGCTGTCCTTCGATAATGGTTTTTTTCCGGAATAGCTTCCGATAAATTTTTAAAAACAAAACCGCGTTCAGTATAATACTCCAAAACACGCGGCAAAGCATATTTCATACGCTCTGCTGCTTTTAAGCTGTCATGAAAAACGACTATAGAACCGTTTTGAGCAAAAAGTAAAACATTTTCTAAACAAGTTTCTTTTGATATTTCAGTATCAAAATCACCGCTCAAAACATCCCACATCACAATTTTGTAGTAACGTTGCAGCACTTCCGACTGTTTTGGTGTTAAATGACCATACGGCGGGCGAAACAACGGCGACTCTACTACTTGCGCACACCGGCGCACATCCATCAAGTAAGGTAATAAATCTGTTTCCCACCCATTTTTATGTGTGGCTGTGTGATTGCCAACGGCATGGTCGGCATCTTTAATGCGTTTCAGTATATCAAAATGCTTTTGCGCATTATCGCCGACACAGAAAAAAGTGGCTTGAGCATTGTACTTTTCCAACGTTTGTAATACCCAGGGTGTTACTTCCGGAATAGGACCATCATCAAAAGTTAAGTATAGTACTTTTTCGTCGGTAGGCATTTGCCATAAATAGTTCGGAAATAAGTTCCGAATCAGCTTCGGTGTTTTGATAAGATACATGGGGTGGTCGTTTAGAAGTTGAAAAAAATCAAAAAGATTCTTTCAGCTTAGTGTTTAAAATTATAAGACACGATTATAAGAAAATTATTTAAAATGCAAGTCGGTTATTTAAATATGTG
>JAYTIA010000673.1:0-3031 GCA_043732145.1 Saprospiraceae bacterium | reverse complement strand
GGAATTGAATTGCGAGCAGGTTATGCTTTCGGATCGAATTGTAATTTGCTTGCAAGAGCTTATTTTGTCAACGGAATTGTAAAAAATACGCCGACTGCTGCGGCACTTGAAACCGGCAATCGTTTTCGATTGGATTTTAATGTGGGATTTTAATGGGTTAGTTAGTTGATCGGTAAAGTTGCCCAACTAACTAATTGATTAAACCAAAATTAACAATTAGTTAATCTTGGTTTCGTACTTTTCTTTCGAAAATTTAATTAATTTTGCTTTTAGAATAATTTTATTAACTTTAAACAAAATTTATGTTTGGTTTTGACTTTGGTTCGCTCAGTTCCGGTTTAGTACTCGCCTTGATAGCGTGCTTGATAATGACATTTATTTTCGAGTTTGTCAATGGCTTTCATGATACTGCCAATGCAGTGGCAACTGTTATTTACACAAAAACTCTTAAACCCGTTTACGCTGTTATTTGGTCAGGTTTGTGCAATTTCGCCGGTGTTTTATTTAGTTATTATGTACTCGGTTTGGGTGCAGCTGTAAAAATTGCAAGTTTGTTACCTGTCGAATCTTTAATGACACAATCGAGTTCGCAAGCTGCTGCCATGGTATTAGCTGTTTTATTGGGGGCAATTATTTGGAATTTGGGTACTTGGTATTTTGGTATTCCTTGCTCGAGTTCACATACATTAATCGGGTCGTTGTTGGGTGTTGGTTTGGTTTATTCAACTTTGCCTGAAAATGCTGCACATGCAACTGTTAACTGGGCGGAGGCTTTCAAAATAGGGCAAGCACTTTTATTTTCGCCATTATTCGGTTTTTCAATGGCGGTCATACTCATGTTTGTATTGCGTTCTGTGATTCAATCGGAAGGAAAGAAAGGACTTTTTAAAGAACCACCGAGTGGCGATAATCCGCCACCACTTTGGATACGTTTAATATTGACAACAACTTGTACATTGGTAAGTTTTTTCCATGGCATGAATGACGGACAAAAAGGTTTAGGTTTATTGATGGTTACGCTCATTAGTTTTATGCCATTGAATTATTCCCTTTCACCAAAATTCGATCCGGCAGTAGCTGAACAAAAATTGACAACCATTCAACAAAATTTGCCCACAGATGTGTCAAGTACTTATGCACCGAAAGAATTGAAATTAGTTTTTCAAACGATAGAAGATTT
The DNA here is from genome assembly GCA_043732145.1 of Saprospiraceae bacterium. Taxonomy (GTDB): domain Bacteria; phylum Bacteroidota; class Bacteroidia; order Chitinophagales; family Saprospiraceae; genus JAAFJT01. The sequence goes on along the minus strand of JAYTIA010000673.1, from coordinate 1,851 downwards.
GAAAATAGATATCAAAACAGCCAATGACGTTAAATCGCGTTTGGGTATTCGTAAGCGTTTAAACATTTTAGATAAAAATATTAAAACACTTTTGGAAGAACCAAATGTAATACCGAACGAAGCAGCGCGCAAAATTATTAAGAAAGAAACTTCGTCGTTAACAACCTTAACGCATTATGTACCCAATTGGGCGATTGCACTCATTTCTATAGCTTTAGGACTTGGAACCATGATTGGTTGGAAGCGTATCGTTGTTACTATCGGTGAGAAAATTGGTAAACGCCACATGACTTATGCGGAGGGTGCTACGGCAGAATTAGTAGCGGCCACGACTATTGGTTTAGCTTCAGCTTATAGTTTACCGGTATCAACTACACACGTATTGTCTTCAGGTGTTGCCGGTGCAATGGTGGCATCGAAAGGTGTAAAAAATCTGCAACGCGGTACGATTGCTAATATTACTTTAGCTTGGGTATTAACTTTGCCAGCCACTATACTTTTATCTGGCGGATTATATTTATTGTTCCGGCTGTTTGCTTAGTGATAAGAAAGATATTTATGAAACCAACTAAAATTTTATCGGAGCTTTTTCGTCTTACACACGAGAAGTCTCCGATTTTTTTTATTCCTCATTTTTAAACACATTCCAAATTTATTTAGATTTTTTGAGAGGATATACTTTTCAAAAACTTTACGAACTTTGCACTTTAATTTATTGAACAAAAAATATGCACGACACACATTTACACCATGCACACACCGCGCACATCGAAAAACATTTTCAAGGATCTGAATTACTTTCCGATATTATAATCGGTATGAGTGACGGTTTGACGGTGCCTTTTGCTTTAGCTGCCGGTTTGAGTGGTGCTGTGAGCGACCCGCATATTATTTTGACGGCAGGTGTTGCAGAAATTATCGCCGGCTCTATTGCCATGGGTTTAGGCGGATTTTTATCCGGCAGAACCGAAATAGATCACTACAATTCGGAACTGAAACGCGAATACGAAGAAACTGAATTGTACCCTGAACAAGAAAAAAAAGAAGTGCGCGAAGTATTTGAAGCGTATGGTTTAAGTGTAGCATCACAAAATTTAATCGTTGACGAACTTGCCAAAGATAAAGATAAGTGGGTGACATTTATGATGCGCTTTGAATTAGGTTTAGAAAAACCGGACGAAAAACGCGCAACGCGCGCCGCATTTAATATCGGTGCTTCCTATATTGCCGGTGGTATAATACCTTTAATGCCTTATTTTTTTTGTCAAGACGTGCATCAAGGTTTGTATTGGTCGGTCGGTATTACACTTTTGGCTTTAATTATTTTCGGTTATTTCAAAAATAAAGTTATCGGGCAATCGCCATGGAAAGGCGCACTGCAAACTGCTTTGATTGGCGCGGCGGCGGCGGCAACAGCCTTCGCAGTAGCTAAATTTTTTAGTGCTTCCTAAAACCAAACTATTGCCTATTTTTGTGCAATGAAAAAATATCTCTTTCTATTTTCTCTTTTTATAACCGCTATCGGGAAAGCGCAAGTGGGCGGCAATACCGGTTTTTCTTTTCTAACACTTTCGCCATCTGCACGATTGACGGCGTTGAGTAACAGTGCCATTGCCGTTCGTGATAATAATTTGGCTTTTGCATTTTATAATCCGGCGTTACTCACCGATACGCTCAATAATAATTTTGCTTTTAATTATGATTTTCTGTTAGGTGGTATTTCTACAGGTTATGCAGGATATGCGCATCATGTTGCCGGCATAAAAACCACTTTTCAAGCCGGCGTACAATTTATAAATTATGGTACTTTTAAAAGTGCTGATGAATTTGGCAATTTACAAGGAGAATTTA
>JAYTIA010000672.1:0-3037 GCA_043732145.1 Saprospiraceae bacterium | reverse complement strand
ACTAACCAACTAACTAAAACAAATTATATTTCATAATGCAGTACACCGCTCTAAAACCATCCACCCAAGTAATTTTTTTACCTTCAGCGTAAGTGCGACCGTAATAGGAAATACCGACTTCATAAATGCGGACATTTTTTATACGCGCCACTTTTGCAGTGACTTCGGGTTCAAAACCGAAGCGTTTTTCTTTTAAATCAAGACTCTGAATAAATTCTCGGCGAAACATTTTAAAACACGTTTCCATGTCTGTTAAATTCAAATTGGTGAGGGCATTCGATAAAAAAGTCAACCACCGATTGCCGATAGAGTGAAAGAAAAATAAAACACGGTGCGGTTTACCGCCGATAAAACGCGAACCATATACCACATCGGCAAAACCGTCAAGTATCGGTTGCAAGAGAATGACATATTCTTTCGGGTCGTATTCCAAATCGGCATCTTGCACGACGATAAAATCGCCTGTAGCCACGCGAATACCGGTGTGCAGTGCTGCACCTTTTCCTTGATTAACTTCATGTTCGAAATAACAAATGTTATCGCCGGTGTGTTGGGCAATATAAATTTTCAAAACAGTTTCGGTATTATCACTTGAACAGTCATTTACGACAATTATTTCTTTTTCGATATCGTCTTGCAATTTTACGGCGCGTACTTTATCTAAAATTAAATGAATCGTGCGTTCTTCGTTGTACGCCGGAATGACGATGGATAGTTTTTGGTTCATTCGTGGTGTTAACTGTTACAAGGAAATCCTTCGAGAATATCGAAATTTTTTTTGTCGCGCAGCATTTTTTTTGCCGCCCAATCGAAACGGATATGATTCTGTTGCATTTTGATGAAAATATTAAGCCAATTCCAAAATTTTATCTTCTAACCTAACGCTGAAACTCACTTCGGCTTGAAGTGCTTTAAAAACGCGAATGAGAGAATCAATAGTAGCACTATTGGCGTTGTTTTCTAATTTTGAAATTTGCGCTTTTTGAACGCCTATTAATTTCCCTAATTCTCCTTGAGTCAAATGTCGTTCGATCCTCGCTTTTTTTATCATTTCTCCTATAAGTTCCATACGCAATTCATATTCAAAAGCCTCTCTCTTAATAGTACCCGTTTCTCCGATGTACTTGTCTTTCATTTCGTCAAGAGTGTAGAATTTCATTTTAACCGCTTCCATGTTTTTAATATTTATAGATTATCAAAATAAACTTTTCTTATTCTTTCACATTTTTCTATTTCCTTCAACGGAATCTTATCCGTTTTTTTAATAATTCCGTGCGTGCAAATTACCAAAGTATTTTTATTTTCTCGTTTATCCCAAAATGCAAATAATCGGTACTGAAGATTACCATATTTAGTTCTAAACTCCCACAACTCATTTGATAGTTTCTTAAAAAGTTGAGGGTCAGTTGATTGTTCTGCTTTAGCAATATTGAAAAGTATTTTATCTCTTATCTTTTCATCAAGTTCGCCAAAAAATTCTAAAGTTTCTTCAAGAAAAATAGTTTTAAATCTTCTCACTGTTTTTAAGTTTGGTTAAAGTTTCTCTGTGCAAAGATAATACTTGTTTCTAATTATAGAAACTTTTATTTTTAATTATAATCGCTAAACAAAAAAAGCCGAAAAAAAAGCGAGCAACTCTAAAATAAAATTAGAGTGGCTCGTTGAACAGCGTTTATTATAATTATTTTCTAAATCTAATTTGCAAATCTTAGAGACAAAAAGTTTCTTTCGTCCATTTGTCAATATATTTAAATGAACCATGAATAGTTGATTAGAGCCCAATTTCCTTCCGATACATAATATTTCTGTGCCGATCAAAAACATACACATCATAAGTGCCGTGCTTCAAAAAAACGCTGAAGGTATTATTGCCGTTCAAGGGTAAATTTATTACAGGCACTTCCGTTAAAACAATATTTACCGGCTCATTGCCATGCACCGCGTAAATTTGAAAAATACAGTCTTTGTATTTTTTATCCGTCAAACTAAATGGTACTTCAATATCACCTTGATGCAATAGCCAAGTAGCATAACCATTTGCATCGTATTGTGTTCTTGGGTTAAAAATTTGAACGTCAATTGCACCCATATGAGAATGTGTTAATACCAAATTTTTATTGTCTTTTTGGAAACAAACCGGCTTATCAAACTTAAATTTCTTTTCTAAAAAAGTATAATTAGGGTTTTCATTCGCAGTACTATCCGCTTCTAACATTTTCGATTGATCAATACAAAAAGGAATAATGCCTGTTTTAATTTTAAAACGTTCCGCCATCATTTTCATAGTACCGACATATTTTTTAGAAATATGCCCGTGTCCTGCAAATACTATAATTTTATTTTTCGGATATTTTTTTACAATTTCCGCTAAGTTTTGCGCTTCTTGTTCTTCTCTAAATTCTGCTTCACTTAATTTTGTTGACTTATCGTTAGTTCCGTTACTCTCATAAGCAAACACACCGTAACCCAAGTTAATAGCATTACGCAATAAATTTCCGTAACAAGGTTCACTGCTGTAAAAACCTATGTGGTGAATGACTTCTTGCTCGGCTCCGTTTTCAAAAGTAAATCCGCGTTTGTCTCCGAATATGTATTTAGGAATTAAAGTTTCGCAAGCCAAAATATTAAATCCTTTTTTGTAAAGCGGTTCAAGCAATTGGTTCAAAAACATCCGATTGCGCGGATATAAATGACTTTCATTTAACATCACAACACGAGTAGTGTCATCAATTAAATCCAATATTTTCATCGCATCAACGGGTATATAATCCTCTATACTCGAAATGAGTGGCGGTTCAATATTATTTGTCGGATAGGCTTTGGTGGCGTATTTTAATGCTTTTTTATAGTCACCGATAAAAGAAGCGTAAGTAGCATCAGTATTATATTGGTCGGAAGTTTCCGGTTCTTTTCGGTATTTGTCCATCCAATACATCGTTTCCAAATAATTACCTTTTGATTTGTAAAAAATATCCGGAGCAAAACCATTACCCATCTTGGCAAACATTTTATAGAGTTTATAAGTATGTGTTTTAAA
>JAYTIA010000671.1:0-3041 GCA_043732145.1 Saprospiraceae bacterium | reverse complement strand
TTTTTTATGGCAGTTTGATACAGCGTACTCAAATTTACCAAAGGTTCTTCCGACGGTTGCAAACGTCGACGCGCATCTAAATTTTCATAGAGCGAACTGTCTGTTCTACCCATATTAGTTATCGGCACTGAGACTCTATTTTTTTTACTTTGTTTTTTAGTTCTGTAACGATTTTCAAATTCTTCGTCGCTCGTTCCTAAAAAATAAAAAAACAAACCCACACCAACAATCGCCAAAAAAAATTTAAAAGGTCCGTGTGCGAAAACCGTGAGGGCTATGCAGAACATACCTAATTTGGGACGGCCTAAATAAAAAAATGGTACACCAAATAGTGTTAAAAAAAGTGCTAAAAAAGCAGCGGTTATTCTATCGTGACGCATAAGACCGGAAGTTTTAAAATTTACGAATTACCAAAATCAACCGAAAACTTTTATTTTTGTATTTCGGAAGTCCTCATCAAATTTAGAATACAATTTTACACCATTATTGAATAAGAAATATAATTTTTTCGACTAAATGGGGTTTTAATAAGATGAATGAAAGATTATGGGTTATGGTTTATATTTTTGTTCATTAATTGGTTGATCAATTGGTTGCTTCGCGGTTAATCAAATCTAATTAACCAATTAACCAATTAACCAATTAACCAATTAACCAATCAACTAAAAATGCGTTTAGTGATCCAAAGAGTAAAAGAAGCATCAGTGACAATTGACGGCTCAGTGAAAGCATCAATCGGTCAAGGTTTGTTGTTGTTGTTAGGTATAGAAGAAACCGATGACGAAGATGACATTGAATTTTTGGTAAATAAAATTTCTAATTTGCGTATTTTCAGTGATGCCGAAGGCTTAATGAATCTTTCTGTTCAAGATATTGCCGGCAGTATTTTAGTCGTTAGTCAATTCACTTTATATGCTTCGACAAAAAAAGGTAATCGCCCGTCATTTTTGCGTTCAGCAAAACCGGCGACAGCAATACCCTGTTACGAAAAATTTATTAAGCATCTAAAAAATATTATAAATTTGAATGTAGAAACCGGTATCTTTGGAGCCGATATGAAAGTTGCACTCATCAACGATGGTCCGGTTACAATCATAATGGACTCGAAGAATAAAGAGTAATTTTAGTTGACAATGGATAATTGACAACGACAAATTATTATCGGCGTTGTCCATTGTCAATTTTCAATTGTCAATTAATTTCCGGCATTGATTTTACAGAAATATGTAAATATCATCGCCGTTAGGAAAACGAAAATATAAATTTCTACGTTTAATACTATTGTGTGTATGGTTATTCCTCTTATCAACAAAATCAGAAGAAATATGAAATTAAGAAATGCCTTTTTATTGGCAGTCGTTGTGGCAGGTGCTTCTATCGCCGCTCTCTGTCCGAAACCCACACCGGCAGGTAAAGATGCCGTTATTCTTCAAAAAATGGTGGAAGTTTTAGGGCAATTGCATTTTAATCCGCAAGATACGAATGCGGATTTTTCTAAAAAAGTTTATAAAGTTTATCTTGACCGTTTAGATGGTTCGCGTCGTTTTTTAACGCAACAAGACGTTGATCAACTCAAAACTTACGAAAATAAAATAGGGGATGCTGTAAGAACTCAAGATTTTACTTTCTACACACTCTCACAAAAACTTTTGGATGCGGGCATCGTAAAAGCGGAAACGTATTACAATGCAGCTTTGTCAGCTCCGCTTGATTTTACAATAAATGAAAAAATAAATATTGACAGCGATAAAAAGCCTTACGCCAAAAATGACGAAGAGTTGAAAGATATGTGGCGTAAGATGATTAAATACGATGTTGAAACGCGACTTTCCAATAAATTGGATGATAAAATAAAAGGCAAAACCGATGTGAAAGATAAATCGGATGAAGAATTGAAAAAAGCGGCACTCACAGAAACTACAAAATCGTACAACGATTACTTTAAACGTTTGAAAAAAGTAAAAGCCAATAACCGATTTGGCGTTTATCTCAATTCGATTGCGAATGTTTATGACCCGCACACCGAATATTTTGAACCTGTTGACAAACAGGCTTTTGATATCCGTATGTCCGGACGTTTAATCGGTATTGGTGCGCGTTTGCAAACTGATCTGGAAACCGATTTTACAAAAGTAACGGACATCGTTATCGGTGGACCGGCATACAAACAAGGCGATTTAAAAGAAGGCGACTTGGTGATGAAAGTTGGACAAGGCGATAAAGAACCTGTTGACGTTGCCGGCATGAACATTGACGAAGTGGTTTCTATGATTCGCGGTGAATTAGGTAAAGAAGTGCGTTTGACTGTGAAAGGTAAAACAGACGGCAAAGTAAAAACGATTGCCATAATTAGAGAAGAAATTGTGGTGGATGAAGGTTTTGCACGTTCATTGATTATTGAATCGGATAAAACTTCGGATAAAATTGGGTATATTAAATTGCCGATGTTCTATGCCGATTTTGAACGCGAAGATGGTCATCAGTGTGCCGAAGATGTTGAAATTGAAGTGAAAAAATTACAACAAGCCGGTGTTAAAGGTATCATTCTTGATTTACGTAATAATGGCGGCGGTTCTTTACGCGACGTTGTTAAAATGGCAGGACAATTCATCGAAAGCGGTCCAATTGTTCAAGTAAAAAACAGATTGGATAGACCCGAAGTCATGAGTGATACAGATCCGACTGTTCAATACAATGGTCCGTTGATAATTATGCAAAATGAATTTTCGGCTTCCGCTTCGGAAATCATGGCGGCAGCTTTGCAAGATTATGGTCGTGCTATCATCGTCGGTACAAATTCTTATGGTAAAGGAACTGTGCAACGTTTCTTCGATCTCGATCGCGCTTTAACAGGCAGTGCCGATTTGAAACCACTTGGACAAATAAAAGTGACAATACAAAAATTTTATCGCGTCAATGGCGGTGCTACTCAATTGAAAGGTGTTGCGCCCGATATTCTTTTACCTGACAGTTATATGAATATTCCTTCCGGCGAAAAAGACAACGAGTATCCGATGCCATGGACACAAATTAAACCGGTA
>JAYTIA010000670.1:0-8022 GCA_043732145.1 Saprospiraceae bacterium | reverse complement strand
GTACTTTTGGTAATCCTGTTCCATTATTGACCCAAGTTTTTCCGGTATCGGACGAGGAATAAAAATTATTACCTGTGTAACTCGCCAAGCCGGCATATATTTTCGCCGGATTGTTGATATCAAACATAATTTTTAAAACGGAAGTACTTGCCGGCAAACCGGTGGTGATATCTGTCCAAGTCGTTCCGCCATTAATAGTGAGCATTACCTTTGAACTGCTTGAAGCGAGAATCATTTGATTATTTACTTGTGATACATCCATAGAAACCATTGCACCTACACCGGCAGCAAAAGAACTAATATTTGACCAAGTAGAACCATCATATTTTTCTACATTGGTGCCGCCTGCGTAAATAATAGAGGCATTAATCGGATCTTGCAGCCAAGGTGTTACCCATCCGCCACCGGTTACGGTATGAAAACTGTTGAAAGATGCCCCTGTATTCGTTGATTTATACAAGGCACCGTTATAAATTGAACTGTACATGATATTATCATTCGTCCGATCAATAAAACATTGCATACCGTCACCGCCATTTGTTTCTGCCCAAGTCGCAGCATCTGTCGTTAAGTTTGTGCCGTTATCCTGATGTCCTGTGAGCATCAAATTGGCAGTCGTCGAAGAAATGCCGATACTGTAAATTTGCGCATTTTGTAAATTAGAACTTTTATCTGTCCAACTTGTTCCGCCGTTTGATGTGCAGAAAACACCGCCATCATTAGAAGCAAAAAGTGTTGAACCGACAAAATTCAAATCGTGATTATCGGCATGAATATAAGGCGCGCCGGAACCGGACCAATGCGCCACGCAAGTCCATGAACCTGTTGCACCGGCATTTGTATTTTTCCAAACATTAACACCGCCTGTATAAATTATATTTTTATTTGTTGGATCTACGGCAATCGTTAAATCGTACCAACCTTGACCACCCGAGTCACCACCGTTGGCATTCCAGCCTAAAACATTAGGTGTCGTTGATTTTGATGTAAAAGTTTTACCGCCGTCCGTTGAAAGATACATTCCTTGAAAACTATAATCAGAGCTTTTGGCCACAAAAGCATAAACATAAGTTGTATCTAATGGTGTAACACCGATTGCGATGCGTTGTGTGCCGGTTGTAGGCAAACCGGTTGCACCTGACACCCAAGTTTTACCGCCATCTAAAGAACGTAAAAAGACATTGGCACTGTAACCACCGGCAAAAACTGTTTGCGGGTTCGCCGGATTGAATTTTAAATCACGCACACTTAAAGTTGAAACTTGTGACCATGTTACCGCTTTATCTGTTGAGCGATAAATACCTTGACTACCGGCGATTAAAATAGTTCCATCGTTCGGATTGACAATAATTCGTGCAAAACGTTTTTGATCACTCGGTAGAAATTGTAAACCTGTATTCGCCCACGTCACGCCACCATCCGTTGATTTTAAAACACCGATAGATTTTGCATCACCTGCATCACCGTCGCCGGTGAGTAAATACATCGTGTTGGAATTTGTCGGATCGAAAGCAACATCACTCGCACCCAAAACAGAAACACTTTCTGTAATAGCTGTCCAGCTTGTGCCCCCATTTGTGGTTTTCCATAATCCGCCGGCAGGTGTGCAAGCGAAAAAAGTAGTTGTACTGCCTGGCAAAGCACGAACAGAACTCACGCGACCGTTTCCGCCGCCATTCGGTGTACTTTTCGGACCGACGAATGACCAAGATGAACCTGTTCTCGTTTGTAATCCGGATTGATTTTGCGCCGATAAAGCAGCTTGTTGAAAGCGATGTGCCATAACGCCTAAATCGCCATTACTTTCTGCGACACGTGCTTCAACTTCGTTACTCCAACGAAAAAACGCCGTCATACCTTCCATCTGTTTTTCAAAATCATCGGTTTTCCTACTTTTCGTCGTTGTTTCTTTTCGACTTTCTAAACTAAATTCTTTCATTCTGTCACCGTATTGACGCAAGAAAGCATTTTTAATGTCGTAATAGTTTGCGCCTTTATCGCGCAATTCAAGCCAAGTTTGGCTGAATAAAGGAAAAACTGACAATATCAACACAGCAGTGATGATATTTTTGATGAGATGTGTCATTGTAGGTGTTTTAAAAAGAAAAAATACTTTTAAATCTGCACAAAACTAATATGATTAACCAATACAGAAAATTTTTTTGTATTTTATTTTATAATGTAAAAGTTAACAATATTGTAATGTTTGAAACTATTTTATTTTCGGCTAATTGAAGCCAAAAAAACTTCATCAAGTATTCAAAACCAAATTTAATGAATTCGGTATTGCAAATACTTTTCGTTTGTAATTTAATGTGACAGTGTTTAAAAGTCAAACATGAGTCATCCTGAGTTTCTAAAAATTTTAGGGTGATTTCCATACTTATCACTCTTTTGAATAAAAACGCCGTAGGCGTTCCCTGTTTATAGCTAAAATAGTAAATAATGTCCAACCGCGTAGCGGTTCCCTGTTTATGTCGGATAGGAAACCGCTACGCGGTTGAAATCTTTTTGGCGCATATAATCTATAAACAGGGAACGCCTAGGTGTTTTGCAGATGCATGAAGATTAATTCGGGATTTAAACATAAAAAATCCCGAATTTTTTCAAAAAAATGAAAAAATTCGGAATGACTTATGTTTGACAAAAACAATCACGCTCGTGAAAATCTTTAGGTTTTTCACGCACTATTGGCAGGTCTCTTACCTGTCCATTTTGTTTTAAAATATTAATAATCAAATTATTACGCGCAGGTCAGAGACCTGTCGATAGTAGATGCGAGTCTACAGACTCGCACCAGCTTTCTTGCTTTTTTATTCAAAGAGCATACTGTTTGCGAGCGGTGATTTTCTCGAGCGTTTGCGTTTTTTTATTTATTAGAACACCCATTGCGATCCATGACACTTCACATTCTTAGTTTTTCTCCTTCCGTTTTTTTTGGAAAAAGTGTTGTGTTTTTATTTAGTCTCAAATCTAATTGCTTTTCAGCCGATGAGTTTTTTGGAGCCTTACCGAACCTAAGTCTCAATGCACGGATGGCGGATAATAATTCATCCCATAGATTCATAGGTGGTTTATAGCCATAAGCTCTATATTTATTAGGAGATACTTTTCCTTTCGCTTCTACAAAGCTTGAAAAATTGCTGACCCATTCAAAAAAAGAGTTCATATAGTGCACATCATCTATTACATCTTCCGACTGATTATCGCTATATTTTTTATTGACACCGCTATCCACATAATGCCACAAATTATCCGGCACCTCAATGCCACTATATCTGCATTGCCATACTAAGGGCGCATAGGCATCTCTGATATCTTTAAACGGTTCTTCTTTGGGGTCAAAATATTCCTTATGAACTAAAATTTTAGGACGACCTTTTTGATCTATTTCATCTCCTCCTTGGTCGCCATAGCAAAAGAAAGCGGCGGTTCTGCCTTCAAGATGGTTTAAACTAAGTTCTTCCCACTTTTTAGTATGCTCTAAAGCCATTGCTTTTTCAGGATTTTTATGCGAAATAAGCGTTTCGTCAGGATTGCCACCATTCATACAAACCAATCTGTCGAACAAGGCTTTTAAATTGCTCGTGGGTGCGTACCAGTTAACAGGCCCAATTATCGCCCATGCATCGGCCATATCCAACCGTTCATATAAACGAGCATTCCACATAAAATCTGGCTCCATGAAGCTATTACGGCTATAACAGTTGCAGGGCCATACGCATAAAGCCATAGAAGTTGACACGCAAGCATTACAACTTTGTATATGCGCTCGTCCATAAGCGTTACTCAAGTCTTCATAATCAATTTCCCAATGCTGAGGTAGCAATGCTGCCATTTTTAGCATCAACATTCTCGCTTTACCGTCTATGCCTGGACAGTTATATTGTTTTCGCGCAGAACCTGCAATAATTAAAATGCGAAAAGGCCTCTTAGCCGTTGGCAATGCTGCATTTTTATCGTTAGGTCTCATAATTTAAACATTTGGAATTCAGTTAAGGAACGCGAAATAAATAAAATACCAAACTATACTTATTTTTTTGCCGTGATAATGCCTATCTTTTGCGTTAAATATTACCGATATTCGCCTTAAAAGATAGACATTCTGACAGAAAAATAATTAAGCTTACTCCGGCATTTTATTTATTTCGCGTTCCTTAGACAAAATAAACCTTATAGTTTACGGAGTTAAGAACAAAATTAGTTACTTATACTGCGGGAAAGGTTACACAATTAGGAAAAAAAATTACATTATTCACACATGGTGTGCGTGGAGGATCGCTCGATATGAAGATAAATTCAAGAACAAAAAATAGCATTTACATTGGGTAGTGCTTTAAATATATTTAATGCACGACTGAGGCATCCGTTCGCAAACAGTCTTCCCTATTTAAAAAAACGCCAACGCTCGTGAAAATCTTTAGATTTTTCACGCACTATTGGCAGGTCTCATATCTCTGACCTGTCTGTTTTTTTTTAAATTAAACAATAAAAAAACCCAAAAATCAAATTTCAATAAAGAAATTTGATTTTTGGGTTTTTTTATAACTCGTTAAACATTATTTTAAAAAAATCATCTATCGTTTCGTCCGCTTCTATCAAAATGATTGGCACTCCCTTGTTGCACACTCATTACTACCACATCTTGAATATTCACATGATCCGGTCGTGTAGCTATGTAATAAACAATATCGGCAACATCACCGGCGTTGAGCGGTTTTATATCTTCGTATATTTTTGCTTTCTCGGCATCGCCGTGAAAACGTACCAATGAAAACTCTGTATCTTCAACCATGCCCGGCGCTACTTGGCTGACGCGCACATTGTGTCGAAATAAATCTAAACGCATTGCACGCGTGAGTGCATCAACTGCGTGTTTTGTAGCTACGTAAACATTGCCGGAAGGATAGATTTCTTTACCGGCTGTTGAACAAATATTAATCACGTGTCCTTTTCTTCGAGCAACCATGCCCGGTGTTACGGCGCGTGTAACATAAAGCAAACCTTTTATGTTCGTATCAATCATTTTTCCCCAATCGCGCACATCTCCTTCGTGAATTGGCGACAAACCGCTTGCTAAACCTGCATTGTTCAACAAAATATCAATATTTTGCCATTCCGTATCTAAAGTTTCAATAGCATCGTGAACGCTGTCCAAATCTCTTACATCAAATTCAAGCGTTAAAATTTTATTACTGTGCGTGTCTTCGAGTTCCGATTTTATCGCAGCTAATCGGTCGGCACGTCTTCCCGTTAAAATTAAACGGTAGCCATGTTGCGCAAATAAAGTTGCTGCTGCCTTACCGATACCTGAAGTTGCACCTGTAATAAGGACAGTAAACCCGTTATCGCGATAAACTATTTTTTTCGGTTCTTCGTAATAAAAAGTTTTGTCGTATTCTTTCGATTTCAAATTTTTATCAGCGGCAATTGCTTTTTGATAAAAACTTGCCGCCGTTTTTTTGTCGTAGCTATGTGCATAAAATTTAGCAAGTTCTAAATGTGCTTGAGCATGCGCCGGATTTAATTCGACGGTACGCTCATAACAAGTTTTTACTTCTTCCGGATCGCCACCGTTATTTGCCAACAATTGCGCATAAACAAAATATGCCGCAGCGAAATTAGGTTCATTAGCCAGTGATTCTTTGTAATAATATAAAGCTTTTTTGGGTTGATTGGGAAAATGCGTTTGCGTGAGTGTGCCTAATTTATAAAAAATACCGGGGTAAGTCGGTTGCAATAGCATTACTTTTTCTAAACTGTTCAACGATAAACTATAATCGCGGTTTTGTTCGGCGATATAAGCCAAGAGAATATAAGAATCAACGTGCTTCCTATCATTTTGAAGAATCATCTCCAATTGTTCGGTTGCTTCATCGAATTGATGATTTTCAACTAGTAAACTTGCGTATTGATAACGCAAATCATTATTATCTTGCTGTATTGCAATTGTTGCTTTTAAATGTTCCAACTCTGTAACAAACACGGGCTTATTATCAAAACTTTTTTCTTTTTCCGTTTTCACTTTTAAAGATGTTTCAACATGTGAAATATTTTTTATTGTCTCACCTTCCGTAACAAATGAGTTTTCAATGAAAGGCACCTGTGTTAGATTGTTTTTTTCTTCCGGAATCGGTTTGACAGGATGATTTTCTACAACCTGCGTTTCTGTTGAAATAGGTGCGATGAGTTGTTCTAATTCAGATGTGGATTTTTCTTTGGCACCGGGTAAAATCGGTTCACTCTGATTGTTTACAGGCGTATCTTCAACATGAATGATTGGTGTTTCAAAAACAGGAGCAGCAATTAATTCATTAAAAATAGTTTCCTGATGTGCTTCATTTGATGGAATTATCCCGATTTCCGTCAGCGGATGAATAATTGTTGTAATCGTTTTATCCTCAATGTTACGCGATGGTTCTTTTAAGGCAACAGTTTTATTCTCTATATCGACAGGTAGCGCAGTTTCTTTTTTAATGCTTTCAATTAGAGCTTCAAGTGTGAGCGGCGGTTTAACATTCGACGTTATTGTTTCCGTCCTTTTTTCTTCAATTACTTCATTAGTTTTTTGATTCGGAATTATGTCCGCAATAGGTATCATCGATTCTTTTTGAAAAATACTTTCCGGTTTTTCAATAACGAAAGGTGTTTTACTTTTTCCGTTTGAACTGTCAGAAATATGCGCTTTCGCTGAAACAGTTTCCATTTCTAAAACGGTTTTTTTTTCTAAAAGTGTTTCTTTAATCGCTTCTTTAACGCTGACAGTATTGGGAATGTAAATATTATCTTGTGAAATAACGGATGTCACCGGTTTATCTGCTTTCTTTTCAACTGATAAAGTGGCAGCAAAATCTAAATCCAATAAACGATATAAGGTGTTGTATTTCGTCGCTTCAATTTGATCGAAAGGATAATACTCCATCGTGCGCAAATAACGCAGCAATTCACCCACTTCTGAAGAAATTGTGCGCACCAATTTTGTTTTTTCGGCTGTATCGGATTCACCCATATCTGTTTTTTGAGAACGAATTTGCAAGTAACGCTCTTGCCAAAAATTCATGTATTGTATCACCTGGCTTACTCTATCGAATGACGTGTGTACATAACTTAATTCACCGGCAACGTTTCTGTAAACGCCATCAGTTGTCACCGGAATTAAACGTTTTTGATTGCCGATACTTTGAACTATGTACATAGCATTGTTCATACACGCTTCCGATTTTAAAAAATTATCACTAATAATTAATAAGACCGGTGAAGCGGTATCGTTTAAAATCGTGCTGCCTAATGATTTTAATTCATTCGTATCACTGAGTTCAAAAATTTCAACTGTGGCGTGACCGTTTAAAGCCGCTTTTAATTTATTGGCGACAGTTATGTTTTCGTTAGAGTAGATCAGTATAACTTTTTTCATTATTGCTATTTGTATAATAAAGCATCTACAAAAGTTGTGCTAAAAATGCGAGAAGGGTTTTTTTTTGAAAAAATGTTGGTTGGTTAGTTGGTTGGTTAATTGGTTTGAAAAAGCGAGCTAACTAACTAAACTAACTAACTAACCACCCAACTATTTTTCCTTCAACAACTTTTGCGTAAACGCATCGAATTCTTTTTCAAATGCCGGATATTCACTTGTTGCCGGTCCATCAAAACCGGTGTGGACGCGACGAATGACGTTATTTTTATCCAAAAAAATCATTGTCGGATAGCCGATAACATCGGTTAAAAAAGGTAAAGCCTTTGACGTTGAATCTTTATTTGTTGTAGTACCGGCAATAAGTATATCGTAAGGCACATTCATTTTCTTTTTGTAAGTCTCAACTTGTTTTTGTGCCACATCTTTATTGCGCTCAAAAGCCAGAGCGATGACCGATAATTTATCCGACTTATTATTTTTCAAATAATTGGTCAGAAAATTTGTTTCATCTCTGCAATTCGGACACCATGTTCCCATAATTTGAATCACTTTCACTTTATTACCGTAATCTTTCAGAGAAACCGTTTTTCCTTCAGCGTCATTGAAAA
>JAYTIA010000669.1:0-8039 GCA_043732145.1 Saprospiraceae bacterium | reverse complement strand
CAGGAATTAATTCCGTAATCGGAAAATTTCTTTCCGCCAAAACTTTTAACATCGCAGTACCGACTAAACCGGTAGCACCTACAACCGCTACTCTCATTTTTTTTTCAATTTAATAATTAATAGTGGAGCTTTGAGATGTGAGTTTTTAGTTTTGAGCTACTGTTTTTTAGAAGCTCAAAACTAAAAGCTAAAAGCCCATAGCTGATTTTCAATTTGCAAAAATAATTGTTTTTTCTTGAGTCCGGCATTGTTTTTTGAAAACATTTTGCTCAAGTAATATTCAGTACCGAAGGTCTTTGTATAAGTCTGTACGACATTCGCAGGTTTTCTGAATATCATATACTTATATGGTGCCGTATTACGGATTCAAAAAGTTAAAACGTTGTTTCACTTCTTCGGGACTTGCTTTAGACAAGGCTTCGCTAAATCCGAAAGTTAATTCATTTTTACCGGCTTTAAGTTGTTCGAAAATAGATTCGATAAAATCACTTACAGGTGGTGCGGCATCATGCAAACCTTTTCCACCCAAATCCGTGTTCAAAGCGGGCGGGATTATTTCAATCACTTCAATATTTTTCGATTTTAAAGAATGACGCAATGACTGTGTGAAAGAATGAAAAAATGCTTTCGTACCACAATACACCGGCACTTTTGAAAATGCAACGAACGACAAACCTGAAGTAACATTCATGACCGTGTCCAACGAATTTAATTGGATGAACAATTGCGTTAAATGCAAGGGTGCTTCGATGTTTGTTGCGATTTCTTTTTTTGCGCGTTCTAAAAAATCATTGTCGGTTATAGACATCCAATTTTGAATACCGGCATTATTAACAATTACATTTAAATCAGGGTGGTTTTTTGTCACCCATGTGTACAGTCTTTCTCTTTCTTCTGAGACCGCTAAATCGCATTGAAAAGTAATAACAGCAGGATGCTTATGCGTTAATTCTTCTAAAATATCCGGGCGTCTGCCGCAAACAATTACGGTATTTCCGTCTTTCAAAAATCTTTCAGTTAAACCCAAACCGATACCTGATGCACCACCCGTGATTAAAATTTTATTTCCCGAAACTTTCATTTTTTTATGTTTTGAAATTTTTAATTAAAATAATTCCGTAAAGGTAATTGTGTCGGGCAAAATTTTATTCGCTTGACAGAAAACTATTTGAGGTACAAAATTATTTTGTTTAAAATAAAATTATTTTCTATTTGGAATAGAATTTTTTTTAACAGTAATATTAAGTAGTGCGTACATCTCCAGTTTTTTCTACTGTCTTTTTTAAAATATGCTTTAAAATGCACAAGATGCCGCCGAAGAAATCTTGTACACCTAAAATTATGGTATTTTGAAACTTTATTTTTTAATTTGCCATAATTAAAGACAAAATCAATATAAACCGAGAATTACTGTTAATCGTCACCATAAACTAAAAAGAAAATTTATTTATTCGGTTAGAGGTGTCAAATTATATTTTGAGGCGATAGAGCTTTTTTTTTGATAGACTTTTGTGTCATAATTAGTTTTAAGCAGTTTTTTTTACCACATTTTAAATCTATCAGAAATGAAAAAGTTAATTTTTTCTTGCGTTGCACTTATCGTAATTATGTCTTCTTGTCGGACTTTAACCTCTAATACGGTTATTAAAGCGAAAGAAAGTTTTGTTTTAGGAAACAATCAACACGGAGCCTATTCAGTAAAACTGAGAAATGTTTCAAATAAAGAAATCTCAGTTCATCAAGCACCTTTGTCCGGTGGCGAACATTCTTTTGTTGTTGTGAAGCCATATCAATGGGCAACAGTTAGCGTGGAAAGTAATACAGCTTTAATAGTAGATAATAAATCCGACTCGGTTATTTCTGTTGACTTAAAAGTATATAATAGTTTCGGCTCTTTAAGCATGGGGTATAAAAATTAAAATTAAATTTTCACACAATCATTCATCCCGATATTTTCGCAAACTCGGGATAAATGATTGTGTGAAAAAGCCATAGAAAATTTATGAGTGTTCAACTAAATTTATTTGCTGTTATACTTTTATTCGCTTTCATACAAGGCGCTATTTACAGCATTTTATTTATCAGACGCGGCATTAAAGAAGGTCATAAATCTGATTTTTGGATAGCTGCTTTGATTATAAGTTTGTGTGTTTTCAATTTGTCATGGATGCTCGGTTTTATGGGTATTTATATTTTAGGCCAGGAGCTGTGGTTTTTTCCTACTAATGTTAATCTGATCATCGGACCTGTAATTTATTATTATCTCAAAACACAGATAAACACCGATTTTAAATTTTCAAAAAAAGATTTTACACATTTCATTCCTTACACAGTTTATTTTATTTATCACTTTGTCATTTTTTCTTTAGGTAAACACGTCGTTGACTGGTGGAGTTCCGTGTTTCACAATCCTTTTCACATTGGCTACATTGAAGAATTAGCTGAGTCAATTTCTGTTTGTATTTACTTAATACTTTCCATTCGGCTTTACAGAAAATACCTGAAATGGTTACCTAACGAACGCTCTGATAGTGATTTGATGCGCTTCAATTGGTACAGAAATTTTTTAATTGCCATCATAGTTGGCGTGTGTTCGGCTATTCTTTTCACTGTTTTAAGTTTTCGTATAGAGTTGTCTTTTCAAGAAGTTTGGATTCAACGCGCCATTGTTGCCGGTTTAATTTATTATATCAGTATTTCGGCTTATGTTCAAACACAACCGCACAGACTTGTTTTTGATGAACATTTAGCGGATAATAATCAAGTCGAAGAAAATTTTGAGATAAAATCGGAAGAAATATTGGCATCGGAATTTATCGGAAAAGATAAACCACTTGAAAAAAAAATGGATATCTTAGAAATGGAAAAATGGAAAACAAAAATTGAAGATACAATGCTGCATGAAAAACTTTTTTTAAACGCAGAATTAACTTTAAGTGATTTATCGGAAAAAATAGAAACCCATAATTCTTTAACTTCAAACATTATAAATTCTGTTTTCAATAAAAACTTTAATGATTTTGTGAATGAATTTAGAGTTAAAATTTTTTTAGAGAAGGTTAACAACCCAAAACTACAACATCTTACACTTTTAGCTATTGCTTTCGATTGCGGTTTCAATTCAAAATCAACATTCAATAGAGCCGTAAAAAAAGTTACCGGTAAATCTCCCTCTGATTTTATTTTTAAAAAAGATTAAGAGCTGTGCAACTCCTATAAAATTAAAATGACTTTAGTTTTATTAAAATCGCAAATCCGGCACCATAAATATAAAATCATAAATACTATGTATAGCAAAGTACCATTCGTCGTAGAAAACTATACTTTCATCTAAAAAAATAGTTGCAAACGATTAGAAACTTCACCTTTGTCACATCTTAGTAAAACAAGAAATCACTCGACAACTTTAAAACAAAGTCTTTAACAAAATCTAAATTTTATTTTTTAATGAGAACTAATTTATTATTAATCGCAAGTTTGTTTTTTTTAATCGCGAACACTAACGCGCAAAAAATTTCCGGAAAAATAACGGATGCCACCGGCAAACCGCAAGAGTTTGTCAACGTCATGCTCATGCACATACCGGATTCTACGATGAAAAAAGGTGCCGTAACAGAAACTGATGGTTCGTTTTCGCTCGATCATATTGATGCCGGTAGATATTATATCAATGCAAGTTTTGTCGGATTTAAAAACAGTTCGACAAAAACATTTTCGTTCGATGCAAAAAATGATTTAGTAATTGAAACCATTGCATTAAAAAATTTAGAGGAAGAATTAAAAACAGTTACGATCACCACCCGCAAACCGACGTTTGAAGTAAAACCAGACAGAATCGTTTTCAATGTAGAAGCATCGCCGAGTGCGACCGGTTTAAACGGTTTGGAATTGTTGCGCCGCTCGCCGGCTGTTACAATTGATAAAGATGAAAACATTGTTCTAAAAGGAAAAAACAATGTCGCTATTTGGATTAACGGCAAACCAAGTCCACTTTCCGGAACCGATTTAGCTGCCTTTCTAAAAAGTTTACTCTCCGATGATATCGAAGCAATTGAAATTATTTCAAACCCGGGCGCTAAATTCGATGCTGCCGGCACCGGCGGGATTATCAATATCAAATTGAAAAAAAATAGAAAAATCGGTACTAACGGCAACGTTTCAATTGGTTTACAACAAGGCATTACACCGAAAGGCGATGCTTCAATAAACTTAAATTATCGGGACAATAAAATAAATGTATTCGGCAGTTACAGCCACAGTCGCGGCATTTATCACAATGATTTATTTTTAAAAACTACAAACGGCGATACACTTTATAATCAAACCGGTGGGCAATTCAATGAACGTATAAATAATAATGGAAAAATCGGAGCCGATTTTTTTATCAATTCTAAAAACACTTTGGGTTTTATTATGAACGGTGGTTACAGTGATAATAATTTTGCTGCAAGCAACACAACTATAATTTCTAGAATTTTGACCGGTAAAACGGATTCAATTCTTTCTGCCAATTCAATTAATTCTGGTAACAATTCAAACATCAATTACAATGTAAACTATCGCTTTGCCGATACATCCGGACATGAATTCGGTATGGATGCCGATTACGGTAATTTTAAAAATCATACTAACTCCTATTTACCGAATTTTTATACAGATGAACGCGGAAAACCGCTGAGTTTTAAAATTGGCAGAAGTAATACGCCTACCAATATTGATATAAAAACTTTAAAAGCCGACTATGAACAAAAACTCGGTAAAGGTAAAATCGGCTTTGGGGCTAAATACTCGAACGTAATAACTGACAACAAACTTGATTATTACAACGTTATCAATAACGAAGATATTTTGAATATAGATCGCACCAATAATTTTGTTTATAATGAACAAGTAACGGCAGCGTATGTGAATTGGAATCAAAACTTCGGAAAATATGGCGTACAAATGGGTTTGCGTGCAGAAAACACACATTCATTGGGCGTTCTAACCGCGATGAAAACGGTCAATGATCAAAATGTAGAGAGAAATTACTTGAATTTCTTTCCGAGTGTCGCGTTTAGTTTTACTAAAAACGAGAACAATGCTTTCAATTTAACTTATCGCCACTCGATTGACAGACCGGATTACAAATCTTTGAATCCATTTGAATATCAGTTGAGCGAATTAGTTTACGAAAAAGGAAATCCTTTTTTAAAACCGCAATACTCACACAGTTTTGATTTGACTTATACTTATCACCAAGCTGCTACAATCGGCATCGGTTATGCACGCACGAACGATTACAGTACGCAAGTAACAGAAGATACTACTATTAACAATGTATATCGCTTTTTTGTAAAACAAGAAAATTTGGCTAAATTAGATCATTATTATCTCAGCATACAATCACCTTTGCCGATAAATAAATGGTGGAACGGATTCGCTAATTTGTGGCTTAATTACGATGTGGTGAATGCAGATTTAGGAAAAGGTAAAATTATAAACTTTGCCAGACCCGAAGCCGGTATTTATACACAACAAACTTTTACACTTGGCAAAGGTTGGACAGCAGAAGCAAACGGATTTTTTAGTTCGGGGGGATTTTGGGGGACTTTTATTAATAAACCGCAAGGATCAATGGGTTTGGCTGTTCAGAAAAAATTTTGGGATGGCGACGGTTCACTTAAATTAGCTTTTGATGATGTTTTTCACACTTCTAATTGGCGCGCCGTGTCAGCACTCGGGAATTTAAAAATTGATGGTGGTGGTACTTGGGAAGGTCAACGTTTGAAACTTAATTTTTCTTATCGTTTCGGCAGTAAACAAATTAAAGGTGCGCGTAATCATGAAACGGGTATTGAGGCGGAGAAAAAACGGGTGAAAAGCTAGATATGGGTTATAGGTTATGAAAAATAAAAACGCACAAGTAAATTAATTTTTATTTGTGCGTTTTTATTAAAAAAAATTCGTTTTTATTAACCATTAACCAATTTACAATTTTGTAAATTCTACACGCCTGTTCTCGGCTTTTCCTTCGAAAGTCATATTGTCGCCCATCGGTTTTGTTGCACCGTAACCTTTCGCAGTTAAACGATCGGAAGTAATACCGAGTAAAATTAATTGAGATTTAACGGCATCAGCCCGTTGTTGCGAAAGAGTAAGATTAGAAGCGGCATTACCGTCAGAATCAGTATGTCCGCCGATTTCAAATTTCAATGTTGAGTTTTGCGAAAGTATTTTATAAATCGCATTGATTTCACCTATAGCTTCCGGACGAATCGTTGCTTTATTAACGTCGAATCGGATACCATGCGATATATATTTACCGTCGGTAAACATTTTATTTAAAGTATTGGCATCTCCGCCGGCAGCAATTTTTACGTTTCTGATAATAATCGGATTTTCTTGCGAAGCTATACCGCCGAAAAGAACGCGTGAGGGTATAAAACCACAATTGGACACTACGAGAGAACGGCGTTCATCCACATAAATTTTGACTAATTTCTTTTTATATACCATCGCGAGGTGGTGCCAATGGTTGGCATAATTTGCAAGATTTTTTCCGTCGGGATGATTTGATGTAAGATCTTTAAGTTGTTTTTCAGCATCCCAAAAATAACTATTCACACCTTCGGTATTTGAATCAAAACCTAAACCTTCTTCATTATCTGCGTTGAGAAACCAAATATGTAATTGGTAAGCCTCACCGATTTGATTAATATCACATTCGAGCGTAAATTCATCGGGTAAATAATTTTTTTCTTTCATCAATGGTGATACTTTACCATAATTACCATCGGTTATCAATAACGTTGGCGCACCCAACCGATTGTTCACAACAGCTTGACCGTTTTCTAAAACCCAATGCGCCGGAAACTCTCCGTCTTGATCGGAATTGAAGTTATCTTCAAAAATGATTTTGCTGCCCGCAACAAAATCATAGTTTTGATAGGTTTTGAGTGTGGCTGTTGTATCTTGTGCAACTGCGAAATTGAATATTAACAAAAGAACTAAAAAAATTAAAAGTCGCATATAGATATAAATTTTGATGAAAAATAAACCCCATTGAAAAAACCATTACTTCATGCTTCACCGGTTAATGCCAACGTTTTTGTCGTCCAATTTCTAACGCTTTGACAAAGTTCTTTATTATCTGCCATAGAAGCATCGTAAGAAGGAATCATTTCTTTAAGTTTTGTTTGCCAACCATTAGTTTTAATATTTTCAGGAAAACATTTTTTTAGTACATCTAACATTATTGCAACTGCGGTTGAAGCACCAGGTGAGGCACCTAAAAGTGCCGCAATTCTGCCGTCACTTGCATTAACGACCTCTGTACCAAATTCTAGAACGCCACCTTTAACTTCATCTTTTTTGATAACTTGTACCCTTTGTCCGGCAATTTCTAAAGCCCAGTCACCGAGTTTTGCTTTCGGATAAAACGCTTGAAGGTTTTTTAATTTTTCCTTTGGCGTAAGACGCACCTGTTCGATGAGGTATTGTGTTAAAGGCATATTATCTAAACCGGCGCGGATCATCGGCATAAGATTGTCCCATTCTATAGAACGAATTAAATCGAAATAAGAACCATATTTCAGAAATTTTGTAGAGAATCCGGCGAATGGGCCAAAAAGTAATTGCGGTTCTCCGTTAATAACCCGCGTATCAAGATGTGGCACTGACATGGGCGGTGTACCGCCACTTGCTTTTCCGTAAACTTTAGCATGATGTTGTGCAATCACTTCTTTATTCGTACAACGCAACCACTGACCACTCACAGGAAATCCGCCGAAACCGTCCGCTTCCGGAATACCGGATTTTTGCAACAACCACAATGTACCGCCTCCCGCACCGATAAAAACAAAACGTGCTTCAATAGAACTTTCCTCATGGAGCGATAAATTTTTGATGCTTATGCGCCATTTATTAGAATCCTTACCACGTTGCAAATCTCGAACTTCGCAGTTTAGATGAACTGTTGTGTTCTCCACTTTATTATCTAAGTAGTCGAAAAGCATGCGCGTCAATGCACCGAAATTAACATCGGTACCTAAATCCAT
>JAYTIA010000668.1:0-3059 GCA_043732145.1 Saprospiraceae bacterium | reverse complement strand
ATCCATTTTGCACGAGTTGACCAAACAGCTTCGCCTTCAACACCTTCGGAACTGTGATAATGACCGACAACACCGTCATTATTTAAGGCAGGTACTTTTGTTTCAATGCCATTCGCATCGGTATAAGTTTCAGGTTTCGTCGCCGGATGCTCCAATTCTCGCCGCACGCGCAAACCGAGCAAACCATCTTTTACATCATTAAAAGCGACATCCGTTTCAAAAGCGGTGAGCGTTGTTTCACGGTCAATGATGCGCGTACTGTCGTTACCGGAAAAAGAATACAAGGTTGTTTCTTTCAAAACAATTTTTCCCGTGCCGTCTTTATCTACCCAATCAGCAGTAACTTTGAGTTTGCCGACTTTACCGTTCTTTATTTTTGAAATACCTGTGTGACGAATCAATCCATATTTTTCAATGCGCTGTTTGGCATCAATGGCAGTCGAGTTATTCCAATAGTCAAAACCGTTGACGTATTCGTAATTCAACCACAATCCGACATGATGTGGGTGATCGGTATGTTCGCCGGCGCGTGGTGCGAGTGGAAATCCGCGTGTAATTGTTGTACCATGTGCCGTATTAATTGGGAACAGTACGGGTTTTTTTAAAATTTTTTCGTCCGGATAAATATAAGACGTGAATAATTTTCCACCGATAAACACATCAACTTTGCGTTCAGCATCGTGTCGAACGAGTTCAACGTTTTGCGCACGCAAATTAAAAATCAGAAATATGTACACCGGAAGTATAAATTGTTTTTTCATTTTAAACCTTGATTGGTAAGCTTTTTAAGATTGGTAAGCTTTTTTTTAATTTATATGTCTATCGGCTATCATACATTCTCCAACATTTATTCATCAATAAACTTCGACACACTCAAAATCATTCCGAGTGCAGTACAACTAAAAAGTAAAGACGTGCCACCCATAGATACCATCGGCAGCGGCAAACCGGAAACCGGCACCAAGTGTACGCTCACCGACATATTCGCCAGAGCCTGAATAGTTAAAATTAAAACTAAACCGATGGCTAACATCGCCGGAAAAGTCTTTGGCGATTTTGTAACGAGGCGAACGACTCGAAAATAGAGCAACATATATAAAGCGAGAATAAAAAATCCGCCAATGAGACCGTACTCTTCTAAAATAATAGCATAAATATAATCGGTGTAAGCCATTGGCAAATAATTTTTTTGCAATGAATTGCCCGGACCGGTACCGATGAGACCGCCACGAGCAATCGCCATTTTCGCCAATTGGGTTTGTGGTGAGCCTTCCGAATCGGTACGATAAGATTTTAAACGTTCTTTCCAAGTATCTGTTCGCACGACCCCGGGATATGCATCACCGATAACAATTAAACCGGCAAAAGCAACAACACCGCAAAAAATCAAGAGGAAAATATATTTCATTGCCACGCGCCCGATAAACATCATCAGCAGGCACGTTACGAAAATAACCAAAGCCGTAGATAAATCCGCTGGAGCAATGAGTATGCAAACAATAATTATCGGCAAAATAATCGGTACAAAAGCACCGGTAAAATCGGAAATATAATCTTGTTTGGACGTAATTGAACGGGCAACATACATAATCAACGCGATTTTCGCTAAATCTGATGTTTGAATCGTGAAACCTATACCAGGGACAATTAACCAACGCTGCGCATCATTTATTTTCGGACCCACCAATAAAGTGAGTAATAATAACGGTACAACCACAGCCAAAAAATAAGGTGCTAATTTACTAAATCGTTTGTAATGCACGAGATAGCACACATAAGTAGTTAAGAGCCCGACACCAAGCAAGATTAATTGTTTTATTAAATAAAATTCGGTGTTACTGCCTTTGTCTTTAAAAGCCATAGTACTCGATGAGCTGTAAACTGCGAGCAAGGAAAACAAAGCCAAGAGCGCAGTAATCGCCCAAATAACTCTGTCTCCTTTTAATTCTGCCGAAATACGATTGGCAATAGACATTTTTTGATTGTGGATTTACGATTTCGGACTTATGATTTTAAATCCTTAATGTTAAATGAATTTATTTTTATCGCATTTTTGAGAGTTTCTTTGCAAATACTTTGCAGGCTACTTCGGTTGATTTTAACGCAAGTAACGCAAGGTTTTCCGCAAAGGAAACAAACTTTGATTAAAGTTAAATCATTTGAACAGAAATGATTTTCAATTCATAATTCGCATTATATAGTTTGTATTTGAGACCACTCTTAATAATTTCTTGAATTTTTTCTTTACTTATTTTAAAGACATCTGCAATCAAGTCAATAGAATAACCTTCTTGTTGTGCTTCTAAATTTTTTTTTACAAATTCCTGCTTTTCTTTTTTGCGTTTAAATTCGATACCATGGTCAATACTTTTCTTGATACCTTTCTCGATACCAATGCCAATGCCTTTTCTGTAAAAATGGTAGATTGTTTGGTCGCAATAGATGGATAAATGGATAAATTACTTAGCATAGTTTCTAAAATTCCACCAAAGTTACGCAAACTTATAATAACTCGCAATTGTTCAAAAAATTTATTGATTGTTTTTTCGTTCAAATTAAAACTCAAAACAATCGAACCGATTTTTCAATGCTATTTTCTTTTCTAAAATTTCAAAAAATATTTTTTTCGGATATTTTTTTGTCTTTCATCGTTTATGCTGAATCGCATGGGCTTGCCTATTTTTTATTTTTTTTTATTTTTTCAAAAAAATTTTTCAAAAATTATTTTTTAAAATTTTTTGTTCTCAAAGAAAAATTTCAGAAAAAAATAATTCTTTTTTCGATTTTTATTTTTATTTTATTTTCCTGTCAAGCGCAAATTATTCTAATTGACCAATCTAAAAAATTATGCGACGGCGATTCCGTAATTATAAATGTGTTCAATATCTATTCAAACTATAAATGGTCTAATGGAGAATCTACTTCACAAATAAAAATAAAACATGAAGGTACTTACAGTGTAACTGTTACAGATGTTGACGGAAAAAATTTTACCGGCAGTATCTTAGTTCCTCTTAATTCAAATCCGCCGCCGCCAATTATTCAAGGCACTGCATTTA
>JAYTIA010000667.1:0-3063 GCA_043732145.1 Saprospiraceae bacterium | reverse complement strand
GCAAATCTTCAATCGCCGGTTGCTTAATCCATTGTTCACGAATAGTATGATACGCATTAATCATTGTTTCTTCCAAACCTGAACGCACTAAATCAATTTCATCCGGTCCTTTTGTAATGACGGCGCGGTCGCGGTCGCTTACTTTCTTGCCCGTATATTTTTCAACGGCATTCACGACGTTTTCAAAAGCATTATGTTCAAAACGTTTAGTTAAACGTCCGAAACGCACGTGCGAAAGATTTTTCAACCATTCAAAATAGGAAACCGTCACACCCCCTGCATTGATGTACATATCCGGCAAAATCAAAATGCCGCGTTTTACTAAAATATCATTCGCATCGGCAGTAACCGGACCATTAGCAGCTTCGGCAACAATTTTTGCATGAATTCGCGGCGCATTTTCTGCCGTGATTTGATTTTCTAATGCAGCCGGAATAAGTACGTCGCAATCTAATTCTAAAGCAGCCATTCTGTGTGCTAAAGCCGTTGCGCCCGGAAAATTCATAATTGTTCCGGTTTCTTGTCTGTGTTTGATCAAGGCTTCAATATCAATACCGTTCGGATTGTGAATAGAACCTTCATATTCGGCAACACCAATAATTTTCGCATCGCCTTCTTGTTGCGAAATGAGCGATGAATAACTACCCACATTACCCATACCTTGCACAACGATTTTTTTTCCGGCAATTCCAGGCGAAAGTTTAATCTTTTTCATGTCTTCGTTAACGCTCAACATTTCGCGCAAACCGTAATAAACGCCGCGACCAGTAGCTTCAACACGTCCTTGAATACCGTTCATTGAAACCGGTTTTCCGGTAACGCAAGCGATACCATCAAGTTCGCCGTGATTCATTTGCATATAAGTATCTAATATCCACGACATCTCTCTTGGACCTGTGCCGTAATCGGGTGCCGGCACATCAACACCGGGTCCAATCATTTTGCGATGCACCAACTCGGAGGTATATCGGCGCGTAATGCGTTCGAGTTCATCAAGCGTATATTTTTTTGGATCTATTTTTATGCCGCCTTTTGCACCGCCGAAAGGCACATCAACGAGGGCGCATTTGTACGTCATCAACGCAGCTAATGCCATTACTTCTTCTTGGTCAACTGACATGGCGTAGCGAATACCACCTTTCGTTGGCATTCTGTGATGACTGTGTTGAACACGGTAGGCTTCCATGACTTCAATGTCGTTGCCTACGCGCACCGGAAAACGCATACGTAAAACAGTATTACACGCTTTGATTTGATCGAGTAAACCTTGCGATAAACCGGTATGTGGTGCAGCTTTTCTGAAATTCAGTGCTACGCTATCAAAAAAACTGATGGGAATGTTTTGAGCAGCCATAATGATTGGTTATTTCGTTAAATCGTTAATTCGTTGCTAATATTTTTTTCAATTAACGGTTTAACGATTCTAAACTTGAAATTTTTCTATCTAATCGCACCAGAAAAAAGATAATTCCAAAAAATATAATTAATAAAACAGCAACTACGACATAAATTTTCCCGGTGGACCTAAAGAAATCAGGGTCGCTATTCTGAGCAAAAAGGCAACTAAAACAAAATAGCAGTAAAAAAGTGGAAAGGGTTTTCAGTTTCATAGAAAAGTATTTTAAAGTTTCAGGCATAAATGTAAAACAAGAAATTATAAAGGATGTATAAATTTGAAAAAAAAATCCCGAATTTTCTAATCTAGAAAATTCGGGATAGTTGTGTTCGTATCAAACTATTTTTTTCTGAGTGATAGAACATTTATCATTCATACAAATTATTTCTTAACAACAAAAACTTCAGTCCGACGGTTAGCAGCTTTACCGGCATCTGTAGCATTATCTGCAATCGGTTTAGATGAACCGTAACCGATCGGTGTGATGCTTGGATCCGGAACGCCTTTGCCGATAAGATATTTTTCAACCGCAGAAGCGCGTTCTTTCGACAATTTTAAGTTAGCAGCTTCATTACCGACATTATCCGTATGTCCGCAAACTTTGATTTCAACTTTCGGAAAAGCTAACATGATTTTTGCCATATCATTCAATTGTGATTTCGATTCTTCACTGATCTCTGCTTTACCGGTTGCAAAATTTAAACCGTCAAATGCAATCGCTTTTTCCGGAGTTAAAGTAGTACCTGTAATACCATCATACAAGTGATCCAAGAAAGAACCTTTTACAACTTCTAAATCCGAGTTGCCCGGAATTTTCAACATTTTTTTCTCTACTGTCGCTACATGACTCACAGGAGTATCCGGTCTCGGAATTACCGGTGTTGTAATATCAACTTTTGGTGCTTCCGGTACTTTATTGCAAGTGCGGTATAAATAAATACCCAGTAAAGCAGCTAAACCTAAAAGCAACCAAGGCAAAATGCTGTTCAGTGAAAGACTGGCTGCTTCTTCCTCAACGGCTTTTACTGTGTTACCGGCAGTAGTAGTAACCTTATGCACGGCACTTGTAAGCGGACTTTCTAAGTTAAGATTGCTTAAACCGAGTACTTTGCTCATACCTGACGGTAAAGCAGCTTGAATGTTCGGCAACTGGCTGCCTATTAAACTCATTAAAGTAGCAACACTCGCATTGCCACCTAATTGTTTGCCGATACTACCCATCAAAAGTGGCGCAACCAAACTCATTAATGAAGAAGCAGAACTGCTTTTAATACCGGCGTGAGAAGCAAGAAAATCAATGATGCCGCTCATTTTATTGCCGAAAAGAGAATTTGTAAGCGTACTCCCACTATTCATTAAACCTTGAGTTGCAGAACCACCGCCAAGAAGAGAACTTAGCGAATCAAAAATACTGCCGTCGTGATTACCCGAAGTAAGTGTCGTCAATAAAGATTGCGCACCGTTAATATCGGTGGCTTTGTTTGCCATACCGCCTAACACTGCGGGTAAAGAAGCACCGAGACCGGAATTTATGGCCTGTTTGTCTTCTCCAAGTAATGAAGCGACTTTGTCGAGAACGCCACTTGTGAGTTGTTGTTTTACGATGTCAATTAAATTGATACTCATTTAATGTAAATTAGTTTGTTAGTGAAATGTTTAAAAGTTTT
>JAYTIA010000666.1:0-3064 GCA_043732145.1 Saprospiraceae bacterium | reverse complement strand
CTTCTTTGACGATTCGACGCGCCATAAGTGCAGCATCATGATCGGAAACTTTTTCAAATTTATTTATTAATTTTAAATCTAAAGTAGATGGAATGAACTCCCGTCCGACACCTTCCATCGAATATTCATAAATTTCGTCGTCATAGAAAATGCCCGTTTCATGATATTTTTTCAAAACCGAACCGAACGCATCAACGCCCCAAACTTGTATATGCGGATTTTTTTCTTTTAAAAAACGCGCCGTTCCACTCAAACTGCCGCCTGTTCCGGTAGGACCTACCACATGAGTGACTAATCCGTCGGTTTGATCCCAAATTTCAGGACCTGTTGCTTCATAATGTGCCAACGGATTGTATATATTATCGTACTGATTGACCCAGTAACTATTCGGAATTTCATGGCCTAAACGTTCGGCAACTGCATAATTTGATTTCGGGTCTTCAGGTTTAATATTTGCCGGACAAACGATTACTTCTGCCCCCCATGAGCGCAACATTTGTATTTTTTCTTTCGATTGCTTATCATTAACAGTACAAATCAATTTATAACCTTTCACAGCTGCTACCATTGCCAAACCGATACCGGTATTACCTGAAGTACATTCAATAATCGTAGTGCCTGCGCGTACCCAACCTTTTTTTTCTGCCGCTTCGATAATACGCACAGCAATTCTATCCTTAGTACTTAAACCCGGATTAAAAGTTTCTGCTTTAGCTAACACCAAAGCCGGAATATCATCAACGACGCGGTGTAATTTTATAAGAGGCGTATTACCGACAGTTTCGAGTATCGAGTTGAGATATTTCACATTTTAAATTTAGATAGTTAATTGGCGATTGTTAAGCGAAAATTTTTGTTAAACCTGTTCTAAGCAACACGAATTAAAAGCGCGTAAGGTAAGAAAAAAATTTTATTCAATCCCCTACTTTGAGACAAGACAAAGAAAATCCGTCACTTTTTTAGAGAATTATGACAAAGCGAAAAAAAAAATTAAAATTTTAAGAGAATCTTTTATAAAAAATCTACCTGTACCATGTCTTCAATTTTCAAGCCGTGCATTTCTGCGGCTTTTCCCATATTTATCGCAATTTCTAAATGGTTGTTGTGATTGAATAAACACAAAGTATCACCGATCGGCACATCGTTGTAGTGTTGAGAAATTCTGAGAATCGGATCGTGTCGTTTAAAAAATAATTGAAAAGTACGCCCTTTCCCAACTTGATCAAATAAATCTTTCGTGATATTTAAAATAATATTGTCGAAGTTATCAATATAAATAACGGAACCACGTATTTGATTGCGATTAATGACGGGCTTCAACACAAAACGTTCAATAATTTCGTCCGCCGGCAACGCCCATTCCGAATAATCTATTTCGTCCGTAAGGTTTTCTATAATTTTTACAATCACATCCAATATCGGGCGAAATTGTAAACCCGTAACCAACAGTGCGTAAACAGTGGCGGGCATTGTATCGAACATCAAACTGAAAATACCGTTGTCAGGACCGACAAAAAAATGTTTTTCGTGTTCAAAAACTAAATAACGTTGACGTTCTCCGCCAAAATTATTCACGCTTAAAATATGAATAGTGTTCTCGGGGAAAACGTGCCAAGCGTTTTGCAAAATAAACGAAGCCTGAATAATATCAAAATTTTTAACCGTGTGCGAAATATCAACAATCTGAATTTCAGGACAATGCGAGAGCAAAGTACCCTTGAGTACACCTATATAGTAGTCTTGTAAACCGAAATCAGTAGTTAGCGTAATGATACGAGACATAAAAAACGGTAGTTCTCTAAATTCAGATTTTGCACAAAGGTTGTTATGCCTAAGATTTAGTGTTCCGAATTAATTTATTATCGGGTGTAAAAGTACAAAAAGCTACCGGAATTTTTTATGTTTTGATTTTTGTTGGTTGATTGGTTGATTGGTTAATTAGTTAATCGGTTTCTGAGTTAGAATTTTCAGAAACCGATTAACTAATTAACCAATCAACCGATAAACCAACAAATTATTTCGGAATTATTTGCTTAAAACTTGTTATAGCAATTTGATGTTTTTTTCCGTGTGAAAAAATCTCTACAAAACCTTCGCTCGTATCGCGCATATTGTTTTGCCAATGCGACGGCATAGCGGCAATGTTTTCTACGCGCACATACATAACATCATTGGCTTTTAACGTTTTCGGATAAGTTTGACTTGCATCGCGCAAACAAACATCCGGACTTTTTAATGTGACAAAAACAGAATCAATGCGACAATCAGTAGGTGATACTAAACTAAGTTCCACAAAATCATTTCCTTTCAGAGGCGTGTCTTTCGCTTCATCGGGTACCCTGCCACGCAATCCGGTATTACCGCGTGCCGCTCTTTGTACGTTTAAGGTAAAAGGTTTTTGTGCTTCACAACTTAATAATGACAACATGCCTGCAAAGGCAAAAAATTTTAAAAATTTCGTTTTCATGTTTATTTAGTTTTAAAAAAAATTAGATTTACAATTTACGATTTCAGAATTTATTTAATACAGTAAATTCCGGTAATTCCGCTTCAGTAACCACTAAGATAAATCATAAATCAAACACACGGAATTTTATTTATCCGATTTTGATGTCTGCCGCCTTCGAAATCGGTATGCAAAAAAATATTTACCATAGATATAGCTGATTCGAGCGTAACAAACCGCGCCGGAATGGCAATCATGTTGGCATCGTTGTGTTTGCGCACCACTGAGGCGACATCATCGTTCCAACACAAACCGCAACGAATAGTTGGATGTTTATTTACTGTCATAGCCACACCATTGCCGGAGCCGCAGATGACAACACCGAAATTTGCATTGCCGTCGGCAACAGCATAAGCTGCCGGATGCGCAAAATCCGGATAATCAACAGATGCCGGACTATTCGTTCCGAAATCAATCACCGAATAATTTTTACTTAATAAATAATCGTGAATGGCTTTTTTAAATTCATAACCCGCGTGGTCGCTGCCGAGAGATATTGTCATTTGTTTTTTTTTAAATAGTTTTCGATAGCAAAATTAATAGAAAAAAAAATAAAAA
>JAYTIA010000665.1:0-8084 GCA_043732145.1 Saprospiraceae bacterium | reverse complement strand
GTTATATGGAAAGTCACGACGAAGAGCGATTGATGTTCAAAAATTTGAAATACGGTAACTTCAATTCAACTTACAACGTCAAAGATTTACCGACAGCTTTGCGACGTATTGAATTGGCTTCTGCTTTTTTCTATACCGTTCCGGGACCGAAAATGTTGTGGGAGTTTGGCGAATTAGGTTATGATATATCTATTGACAATCCTTGTCGGGTGTGCAACAAACCGATTTATTGGAATTATTTTTCAAATCCGAATCGTTTTCGTTTGTACAATGTAACACGCAATCTTATTGATTTAAAATTGAGCAATGTCGCTTTCAGAAGTTTATCTTACAATGCCGATGATTTAAACGTTTCCGGTTTCAAACATTTTCATGTCAGCGACGCGAGTTTTAATACAACTATTTTCGGAAATTTTACGGTTGATGTCGGACTTGTTACACCTTATTTTCAACATACCGGCACTTGGTTCAATTATATGACCGGAGAAACGCTTCAAGTGAATGATGTTGCGGGAACAATTAATTTATTACCCGGCGAATATCGCATCTACACGGATAAACAATTAAAAAAACCGGTGGCAGGTTACGTTAAATACGAATTAGGTGTTTTTACACAAGATTTTTCGGATAAAGTGAATGAGTTTATGGTATATCCTAATCCTAAATCATCTCAAGACAATTTACATCTCGGATATAATTTGCGTGAAGGCGGTGAAGTTTTTTATTCTATCACTAATTTATTAGGGCAAAAAATTGTACAATCACCAAAACATTATGTGACTTCCGGAAGCAATGAAGAAAATATAAAAATCCCGTTATTGGGTGGTGTCTATTTTATTACGCTTAATGTAGATGGTGCAACGGGTATGCAGAAATTAATTGTGGAATAAATTAGTTAGATAGTTGGTTGGTTGGTTAGTTACTTTATAATCAATCAACCAACTAACTAATCAACCAACTATTTAACCAACTAAAAAATGAAACTCATCGCACTTGGCGACACGCATGGCAGAGATATTTGGAAACGAATAATTTTCAAAGAACAAGATTTCGATAAAATAATTTTCATTGGTGACTATTTCGATACCAAAGAAGATATCTCCGGCAACCAACAAATAGAAAATTTCAAAAATATTCTTGATACTAAAATCAAGTATCCGGATAAGTTTGTTTTACTTATAGGTAATCACGATTTTCATTATTTGAAAACAACTGAAGAAAGTTATTCCGGTTTTCAAAATGATTATTCAAAAAGTATTTCACGATTACTGCACCGTGCCATTGAAAAAAACTTGCTGCAAATGTGTTTTGTATCAGGCGATTATCTTTTCGTTCACGCCGGCGTAACAAAAACTTGGTGCCAAATAAATAAAATAGATGAAAATAATTTAGAAAACGCTATCAACAAACTTTTCATTGACAATCCTAACGCTTTTGCATTTACCGAAGGCAAAAAAGGCAGTTTAACGGGCGACGAAATTTGTCAAACACCTATTTGGGTGCGTCCGCGAAGTTTAGCAGAAGATAAAATTGATAATTTTTTTCAAATAGTCGGTCACACACAGGTACGGCGGATTACTTTCACAGACGATTTTGTTTTGATAGATGTTTTGGGTTACACAGAGGAGTATTTAATAGTGAAGGATGGAAAAAAAACGGTTGGCAGATTGTAATTTGATAAAAACTGTCATCGAAGTTTAAAACCTTTGAGTTAAATTAAAAAAAACTTTTAGCAACGAACCAATCATAAAATACTTTAAACAAATGAAAAACTTTTTTTTCTTACTTCTGTCGGCACAAATTATTTTAATGCCTGTTAAAATTTTTGGACAATCCGACCATATATTATCTTACAATAAACCGGCGCAATATTTTGAAGAAAGTTTAGTACTCGGTAACGGACGAATAGGGGCTTCAGTTTTCGGCGGCGTTCAATCCGATAAAATTTATTTGAATGATATTACACTCTGGACCGGAGAACCCGTTAATGCAAACATGAATCCGGAAGCATATAAAAATTTACCTGCGATCAGGGCAGCGTTGAAAAACGATGATTATAAATTAGCCGATTCTTTACAACATAAACTTCAAGGAAAATTTTCAGAATCATACGCACCGCTCGGAACGATGTTTATCCAGTTTAAACAAACCGGAGAAGCGCAAAAATATTACCGCGAACTAAATATCGCCGAAGCCGTTTCAAAAATAAGTTATGAAGTGAACGGCGTGACATTCACACGCGAATACTTTATTTCTCATCCGGACAATGTTATGGTTGTGAAAGTTACAAGCAGCCAAAAAGGTACGTTGAGTTTCGATTTGAAATTCAATAGTTTATTAAAATTTAAAGCTACGCTCACTGACAATACTTTTAAAATAAATGGTTATACACCGGTTCATTCAGAGCCAAATTATATGGGTGATAAATCCAATGCGGTAGTGTTCGACGAGAAACGCGGCACGCGCTTTACAACGCTTTTTAAAATTAAAAATACAGATGGTAATATCACAAATACCGACAGTACATTGAGTTTACAAAATGGAACAGAAGCGATTATTTATGTTTCAATAGCGACAAGTTTTAATGGTTTCGATAAAAATCCGGCGACTGAGGGTTTAAATGATGCAGAAATTGCAACGGAAACGCTTGATAAAAGTTTTAGAAAGAATTATTCAGACATAAAAACAACACACCTTAAAGATTTTCAAACTTTTTTTAATCGCGTTAATTTGAATTTGGGAAGTACGACTGCACCGAATCTGTCAACTGATGAACGTTTGAAACGCTACGCTACAGGTGCAGAAGATAAAAATTTAGAAATACTTTATTTCAATTACGGTCGCTATTTACTCATTAGCAGTTCGCGGACGAAAGGTGTTCCCGCCAATTTACAAGGACTATGGAATCCGTACATCCGTCCGCCTTGGAGTAGTAATTATACTTTGAACATCAATGCCGAAGAAAATTATTGGTTAGCGGAAAATACCAATCTTTCTGAAATGCACCAACCATTTTTAAGTTTTATAAAAAATGTTTCCGCAACCGGAAAAATTACAGCAAAAACTTTTTACAATGCAAGCGGTTGGACGGCAGCTCATAATTCAGATATTTGGGCGATGAGTAATCCCGTTGGCGATTTCGGCAAAGGTTATCCCGGTTGGGCAAATTGGAATATGGGAGGTGCTTGGTTGAGTACACATTTGTGGGAACATTATATTTTTACAAAAGATAAAGATTTTTTAAAAAATGAAGGCTATCCTTTAATGCGTGGTGCGTCACAATTTTGTTTAGATTGGCTTGTAAAAGATAAAAAAGGTAATTTCATTACTTCGCCGAGTACTTCGCCTGAAAACAATTATATCTCCGGCTCGGGTTATAAAGGTGCAACGATGTATGGTGGTACTGCCGATTTAGCAATGATTCGGGAATTATTGACGCAAACTGCGCATGCCTGCAAAATTTTAAATAAAGATGCGGATTTCAGAAATACAATCGAAAAAACTTTGACAAAATTACATTCTTATCAAATTGGTAAAAAAGGAAATTTGCAAGAATGGTATTTTGATTGGGAAGATTCGGAACCGAAACACCGTCATCAATCGCATTTGTTTGGTTTGTTTCCCGGTCATCAAATTACACCGAATTCGACACCGGATTTAGCAAATGCCTGTAAAAAAACTTTGGAAATAAAAGGTGATGAAACAACAGGGTGGTCGAAAGGTTGGCGCATCAATTTATGGGCAAGATTATACGATGGCAATCACGCGTATAAAATGTACCGTGAATTATTAAAATTTGTAGAACCCGACGGTGTGAAAACAAATTATGCGCGCGGCGGCGGTACTTATCCGAATTTATTTGACGCGCATCCGCCATTTCAAATCGACGGAAATTTTGGCGGTGCGGCGGCTGTCGCCGAAATGTTGGTGCAATCAACTGACAACGAATTAAGATTATTACCCGCTTTGCCGGATGTTTGGGAAGAAGGCTCTGTTAAAGGTATTTGCACACGTGGCGGTTTTGAAATTTCTATGGCTTGGAAAAATCATACGCTCATAAATCTCAATATATCTTCAAAACAAGGTGGTTCAACAAAATTAATCTGTCGAGATAAAGTAAAAAACATTTTCCTTAAACGCGGACAAAAATTAGAAGTTAATTGGTGAGGAATAAGAAACAAATAATTAACCCCGCCGGCAGAACTTTTTTATTTCTCATTCCTAAATGTGCATTTTTATTTTCACTTTATGCAACATTATCTCAAACATAAAGTATAAATAAAAATAAAGTAACATATTCGTTTAAACTTATCAGGTTCAGATTTAAAATAAATTTTCCATGCAACAAAAAATCTGGACAAAACATTGTAAATTAGTAAAGATGCATGAAAGTAATGTCACATGAGGCGTGCATGTATTAGAAAAAAATTTACGTGTTTATCTTAATTCAAATACTTTAAGCATAAAAGTGTAAATTTCAATGAAAATTTATTTTTTACATCAGAAAAAAAATACTTTTCAAACATTTAATTTACAGTTATTTACACCTTATCATTTAAAAAATTAAAATTATCGGAGAAAATGTTTATAATTCCTTTACATTAAAATAGAAATTTTCAATTAAAGTTTCTAATTTTAATACAGAAAATTTTTTTAAGCACTTTATGAAACACAATAACTTTTTAGATCCGGAAAATATTTCGGCTCTTATCAATGCTTTTAAATTAGATTTAGAGAAGGGAACGGTTATCTTTTATGAGGAACCGGTTTTTCTTGCCATGATTGATCAATGCTTTTCAGCAGGCTTTTTGAATGAAGCTATTATTATTTCTGAAAATGCGTTAGAGCAACATCCTTTTTCTTCGGATATACTTATCCGTTTGGCAAAAATTTCAATTAAATTAGCACTTTTCGACAAAAGTGATGTCACAATTGACCGCTTGTATGCTTTGTCTCCTCAAAGTATTTATACCATTTTATTGAAATCGGAATATTACGCTGCTCAAAATAAGCACTACGAAGCCCGCGCATTTCTACAGGCTGCAAAAACATCGAGAAGCTATTCAGATGAAGAACGCTCTGAAGTTTTTTTATTGGAAGCACTTATTTTGGATGCCGATAAACGCTATAACGATATGTTTCGCGCACTCAAAAACTGTTTGCTGCTCAATCCGAACAATCAACCGGCTTACCGATTAATGTTTTGGGTGATTGAATGTACGGGATTTTACAATGCCGGAATTGTTTTTTATAACAAACTTATCAGCAAAAATGCATATAATGCCAACGCTTGGTTAAATTTGGGTTATGCACATACGGCTCTTAATGAACGTGAAGACGCACTTGAAGCATTCGGTTACTGTTTCGCGATTGATGAAAAATGTTTAGATGCCTACATAGAAGCGGGGGATATTCTATTGCAGCATAAAAAATATAAAGAAGCGCAATCGTTATTTGAACGCGCACTCCAATATTGTGGCGATAATGCTTTGACTTATCAAAAATTGGGCGTTTGCTATATGCGTCGCCGCCGTTTTAAACGTGCGAATGAATACCTCATTAAATCCTTGGAATTAGATACAATGAGTTCAGAAACGCATTTTTTTATCGGTAAATGCGCTTTTTATGCCGGTCAATGGTCTTTAGCCGTTAAGGCTTTGGAAAGTGCGATCGCTTTGGATGATAGTTTTGAAGATTATCATGCGGCTCTCGGCGAGGCTTATGTGAAAACGGAAGCGTTTTTAAATGCCATCAAATGTTTTCGTCGCGCCACGATGATTGCACCCGAAAATATAGAAATTTGGTTGAAACATATCGAATTTCTCATTGAAGTTGGACAAATTAGAACGGCTTTGAAAATAATTGAAGAAGCGGAATTAAATACGGGTGCAGGAGAATTAGTTTTTTATCGCATCGGTTGTTTATTCACTATAGGTAAACACCATGAAGCTATGGCACTGTTATCAAAAAATATAGATAAAAATTTTAGGAAAAAAGCATCCTTCTTTCAAAGTTTTCCAAATTTAGAACAAGAACCGGAATTTTTGGCAGTTTTTGAAGCGCATGCTATGTAAGGATGGTTATTCGTTATGGGTTATTCGTTATGGGTTATTCGTTACAATATATAGTTAACCGATAAGTAATAATCAATAACCGATAACCGATAACGAATAACTCAATTTTCTCTTTGCATCAACTCTAATGCCCAAGATTTTAAATATTGCCTGTTTTGTTTAGAAAGTGTGGTTTTATCGAGAATAGCAAATGCTTCTTCCAAATGTATTTCTTGTAAAGTTTCAACTGCTTTTTTCGCTCCCGATGAGATAAAAATAGATTTTGTGGTATTTATTTTTGTTGCTTCGTCTTTTGTTTCGGTAGTTAATAAATTTTTGAGTGCTGCATTTTCATTATCGTTACCTAATTCTAACGCTTTAATTACTAAAAGGGTTTTTTTATTTTGTACAATATCACCGCCGACTTTTTTACCGAACTTTTTCGGGTCGCCGAACGAATCTAAAATATCATCATGCATCTGAAAAGCAATGCCGACATGACAACCGAAATGATATAATGCGCGCGCTTCCGCATTTTTTGCTCCGCCAATGAGCGCACCGATTTCTAAAGCCGCACCTACCAACACAGAAGTTTTAAACTCAATCATACGCATATATTCTTGTTCCGACACCTCCGAGCGCGATTCAAAATCCATATCTAATTGCTGCCCTTCGCATACTTCAATCGCTGCTTTATTAAAAATATGCATCAATCGTTGCGTACGTGACTGAGAAATATCTGTTTGCAAAAGATATTGGTAAGCATAAATCACCATCGCATCGCCGGAAAGAATACCGGCACTTAATCCGAATTTATGATGTACGGTCGGAAAACCGCGACGCAAGGGCGCGGCATCCATAATATCATCATGCACTAATGTAAAATTATGAAAAATTTCTATCGCTAAACTTGCCGGCAGAGCCTTTACTATATCATCGGCGTATAAATTATAAGCCATTAAAACTAAAATCGGTCTCATTCTTTTTCCACCGATAGACATGATATGGTTTATCGGCACGTATAAACTTGCAGGCTGTTTCTTGAAAGTATGTAACTCCAAATATTTTTGAAATATGGCTTGATAGTCTGAAAGCGTCAACATATTTATTCATTTATTCGTTAATTCGTTAATTCGCATTAGCAAATTAATAAAATTGCGCTAAAATAGTTCATAGCTATCAGCTATCAACTATTAGCTATCAGATTTTTTACTTTTTAATTGTTTATAAATTGCGAGATGCCGACAAATGAATTTCAGGCACATAACCTCCGGCAAAAACATGGGTGATACTTTTCGGCGTTAAAACTTTTACTTCTGTTTTCGGCAGCAGTGAAAGTATTTCTGTATAACCAAAAGGTGTCCATTTTAAAAGTTGTTGATTAAAATACAAATAAGTTTCTGGTGTTCCAATCAATTGAACAAAAACCCCGTTCGGTAATTCTTTTAGTGTAGTGGTGAATAAAATTTTTTCGCCCTTGATATTTATGCGTTCAGCATGTAGTATTTTATCAATAGTTTTTATCGAATCGTCGGGTAGTTCATAATTTTTCGCGTTGGTATCTAACCAAAGTTTTTTAAAAGTTTTGTACACTGCATTTCTGCAAAACGCGCAAGGTCTGTGTCCGGCAGCGAAAGCAGTGGCTTCGTCCAAGAAAAAAAGTTCTGTCCAACGATTTTCAGTCATTACTTGTCGGCGAAAGCCTTTATATTCGAGTACGCAAGTAATCCAATATTTTGTTTTAAAGGGCGCAACGATTTTCTTATTTCTATGAATCACGCCGCGATTACCGGTAAAAGTACCGCGACTTTCACTCACAAAAATTTCTCCGAAAGGATTGACACGATTTTGTAATGGCATTTTTAAAATAGATTTAATTATGATTGTGGGTATGTTTTTTTTCACAAATTTATATTTTAAACGTTTACGTAGCAGTGAGTCAATTTACTATTGTCGGATAATATTAAATTGACTCAGTGCTAAGCGTAAATTTGACAAAAGAATTAAAACTGTCAACAATATTGATTTAAC
>JAYTIA010000664.1:0-3076 GCA_043732145.1 Saprospiraceae bacterium | reverse complement strand
TAAGCAGCAATACAGGTGAAAATATTTTTTTCATTTTATTTTTTATCAAATTTCGAGAAGTAAAAAAGATTGGTAAAATAAGCAATGAATAATGAATAATCTATAACAAAATTGTTCATTATTGATTGTTCATTGCTTAAATGTAATCGTTAAT
Source organism: Saprospiraceae bacterium (assembly GCA_043732145.1). Taxonomy (GTDB): domain Bacteria; phylum Bacteroidota; class Bacteroidia; order Chitinophagales; family Saprospiraceae; genus JAAFJT01. The sequence goes on along the minus strand of JAYTIA010000664.1, from coordinate 2,922 downwards.
GATATTTTCTAACCACTCTTGTCTGCCGGATGTCGGTGTGGGTTCGCCGTTTTGTAACGCATAGTCGCGCAGCTCTGCAAGACCTAAGGCACCGGTTTCAAACGATTTGCCACTACCGGCATCGAAAGTAGCGTAGCGATTTTTTCTGAACTCATTGTATTTCGATTTGCTCAACATCGCGTCGGCTGCAACGAGTGCACGCGCAAATGCATCCATACCGCCAACGTGTGCGTAAAAAATATCTTCTAAGTCCGTCGAATTACGACGCGTTTTTGCATCGAAATTAATCCCGCCGGCAGAAAATCCGCCCGCCGGTAAAATGACGAGCATTGCTTCAATGAGTTCACCGATATTCATCGGAAATTGATCCGTATCCCAACCGTTTTGATAATCACCGCGATTCGCATCCATTGAACCGAGCATTTTATTATCAGCTGCTACTTGCAATTCGTGTTGAAAAGTATGTCCGGCAAGTGTCGCGTGATTGACTTCAATATTAAGTTGAAAATCGTTGGCTAAACCGTAATTTTTTAAGAAGCCAATACAAGTTGCTGCATCATAATCGTATTGATGCTTGGTCGGTTCGCAAGGTTTCGGTTCAATAAAAAATTTACCTTTAAAACCTTGAGCGCGGGCATAATCGCGCGATTTTGTCAAAAACATTGCTAAGTGATCGAGTTCGCGCTGCATATCGGTATTCAACAAACTCAAGTAACCTTCGCGACCGCCCCAAAAAACATAACCTTCACCGTTGAGCGCAATTGTCGCGTCAATCGCATTTTTAACTTGAACGGCACCGCGTGCCAAAACATTAAAATCCGGATTGGTTGAAGCACCGTTCATATAGCGCGGGTGCGAAAATAAATTCGCCGTTCCCCATAAAAGTTTTACTCCCGTGTCGGCTTGTTTTTGTTTCGCCACTTCCACCATCGTCGCTAAATTCGATTCGTACTCGGCGATAGAATCGCCTTCTTCAACCATATCAATATCGTGAAAACAATAGTAGGGTACGTCTAATTTTGTAAAAAATTCAAACGCCGCATCCATTTTTTTCTTGGCGCGAGTGACAGCATCTTTTCCCTGCAACCAAGTAAAATCTTTTGTCGGCGCACCGAACGGATCGTTACCCACTCCGCAGAACGTGTGCCAATAACTCACTGCAAAACGCAAATGATCTTGCATTGTTTTTCCGGCAACGACGCGATTTTTGTCGTACCACTTAAAAGATAACGGATTGTCGGAGTCGCGTCCTTCAAATTTAATTTTCTCAATGCCTTTAAAATACATAATTTAGATTTTGGATTTTAGATTTTAGATTTTGAATTGGTAGAGATGCAATGCATCGCGTCTTCAACGAAAGTGCGCTGAACCTTTTTATTTTTTATAAGAAAGCCCGGTATAAAAATGTAAATTCATAATCCAAAATAGTTAGGTTCTTTTACGGTGTAATAATAAATTGTTGAAGTTGAAAAAACAATTTTATCTGAAAAAAAATCCTTAATTATTATTTACTTTTACATTTTAAAAAAAATCAAAAAACTAATTTATGCGCTCAATACTTTTTTTTTATTTGTTTTTTATTGGCACTATCGCCACCGGTCAAGTAACAATTTCGATTGATGCTTTGAAAGCCCGTAAAAACATTTCCCCGGACATTTACGGTCGCAATAACTCTTTGCCTAAAGAAAGTTACGCGGCAACTTTAACACCGGCGGAAATTTTGCGCTTAAAAGACTCCGGCGTGAATTTTTTGCGCGAAGGCGGTGGTAACAACGCCACTAAATACAATTGGCGAAAAGGTATTTCAAGTCATCCGGATTGGTACAACAATGTTTACGGCGAAAGTTGGGACAATCCGGTAAAGTATTTGCGCGATCAATTGCCCGGAAATATTACCGGTATGTGGAGTTTTCAACTCATCGGAAAAGCCGCCGCTAACACCAATAATAATTTTAATGATTGGGGTTACAACAGTTCGCAATGGTGGACCGGTGCAGCCCAAAATTTAGCAGGCGGAGGTGTGCCGAATACGGCAGGCGGAAGCGTTGCAAAAGTGAATGGCAATCCGAATTTATATCTTCAAGATTGGAACGCGGATTCAACTACCGGCATTTTAGATTATTGGTTCAACACCTTAAACATTCCGAAACAACGCATCACATATTGGAATATGGATAACGAACCGGAAATTTGGAACGGTACGCACGATGATATTGTTCCGACGAGTTTATCTGCAGAAACATTTATGCAAAACTATTTTGCCGTCGCTAAAAAAGCGCGCGCAAAATTTCCGGATATAAAATTAGTGGGTCCCGTTACCGCCAATGAATGGCAATGGTTTAATTGGATGAATAAAATTACCGGCACGGACGGCAAAACATATCCTTGGCTCGAATTTTTTATAAAACGCTGTGCGGAAGAACAAAAAGCATCGGGCGTTCGCCTTTTAGATATTTTCGACATTCATTTTTATCCGAATGAAAACACCGCCGAACAAATTGTGCAGCTACACAACGTTTTTTTCAACAGAAATTATAATTATGTCGGAGCCAACGGCGTGAAAAATGTGACCGGCAATTGGGATAACACACAAACTAAAGAATATATTTTCGGACGCGTGAACGATTGGTTGGATAAATATTTTGGCGCGAACCACGGCATAAAACTCGGCGTAACTGAAATGGATGTCAACAGCAACGACGCAACCGTAAACGCCGTTTGGTATGCTTCTATGATGGGTGAATTTATGAAAAATGATGTCGCAGTTTTCACGCCTTGGTCTTGGAAACCGGGCATGTGGGAAACGCTGCATTTATTTGCGCGTTATAATAAAATTTATGCGGTGCAAGGTGCTTCAACGGATGAAACCAATGTTTCAGCTTATCCTTCTATTAATAACGGCAACGATTCTATGACGGTTGT
>JAYTIA010000663.1:0-3078 GCA_043732145.1 Saprospiraceae bacterium | reverse complement strand
CGCTGCGTTATCGCACCAACGGTATTCAATGCGCTCCGACAATTATTCGTACACGCGGACATCGCTTGGAAGGTATTTGGCATTCGGGTTCGCCGATGGCGATGTTGATGAATGCGGTGCGCGGTATGTATATTTGTGTGCCGCGCAATTTTGTTCAAGCCGCCGGTATGTATAACACGCTGCTGCAATCTGATGACGCAGCTATTGTGATAGAAAGTTTGAACAGCTATCGTTTAAAAGAAAAACAACCGGCAAACATCGGTGAATATACAATTCCACTCGGCATTCCTGATATTTTAACGCAAGGCACTGATGTTACCTTAGTAACTTACGGTTCGTGTGTAAAAGTGGCGCAAGAAGCAGTCGTACAATTAAATGCACTTGGCGTTTCTATCGAACTCATTGATATTCAAACCCTTATTCCTTTTGATATTCACCACGCGATAGTTGATTCATTGAAAAAAACAAACCGCATCGTTTTTCTCGATGAAGACGTTCCGGGCGGAGCAACCGCTTTTATGCTGCAAGAAGTGATTGAAAAACAAAAAGGATTTCAATATCTCGATACGCCACCCAAAACGATTACTGCTGCCGAACATCGTCCGCCTTATGGTTCTGATGGTGATTATTTTTCAAAACCAAATGTAGAAGATGTTGTTGAAAATATTTTGGATTTGATAAAGGTGTAAGTATCCAAAGTATCGTTTATTTATATTGACCTTCTAAATTCCGGTTTCTGAGACTTAAAAATGCTTCAATCGCAGAAGCAAATCGTTCCGGGGGATTTTTTTTCAAACATTTGTCTAAGAAATTCTTTAGATTGGCAGAAACATCATTACCGAAATTATCCGTATCTTCAAAAATCGGAACATTCTCACAAATAGCTTTTGCGGTTTCGTTCCAAGTTTCGCCTTGAAAAGGTAAGCGTCCATAAATGACAAAAAAACTCAAAACGCCCAATTGATGTATTTCTGATCGAAAGTCCGGCAAATTTTTGTAAAATTCAAAAGCATTCAAATCAATTCTTTCGGGCGGAATAAACGGACGCATACCGCCGATGGCGGTGTTCGGGTCGTCGGCATAGCAAGCTAAATCGAAATCAATAATTTTTGCCGTATGCTCGTTTGTGATTAAAGCATTTGAATAATGAATATCTCCGTGCAAAATATTTTTTTCGTGCAGATAAGCAACGCCTTCAAAAATTTGTATTAACCAATTGAGGCGTATTTCTAAATCCGATGTCGTTTTATCTTTTATTTTTCTGTATAAATCCTGTCCTTCAACATATTCGATAACGGCATAATCATTTCTGAAATCGAGACAAGTAGCAATGTTATGGTGCGCAAGCGCGCGTAAAATACGAAATTCTTTTTCGAATAATTTCAAATCATGTTCGCGTTGCTTTTCGTTCATCTTGGTCGAAAACTGTAGAACTTTCAAAATGACTTTTTTATTTTTTAAAGTATCTTCAGCTAAATAAACATGAATGGGCATATTCGACGATAAATGTTTTTCGATGCGAAATTCATCTATAAAATGTCCGTCGGGAAAAACTTTATTACGTTCTTCAAAAATTTTATTGCCGCGTTTTATTTTAAAAGGAATTAATACGCCACGATGCGACATTTGTTGGAAAAAATTTTGAATAATGGGTTGAACATCTTCTATCGAAGACTGTGTAAGTTCGGTAAAAATATCGGTAACAGTTTGTAAAGTATTTTCTTTATGAAAATTTTTCAGGAATATAAAAATGGGTTCGTTCAATACTATTGATTCTTCCATTACTTTATTGTACATCGTAAAGCGATGTTCGATTGGTGCTTCTATATTTTCTTCTAATTCGAATTTATCTGATAGTATGTATTTTTTTTCTTTCACGGTGTTTAAAATTTTGGATTCAAGATTTTTTATTACAACAAAAAGAATCCCCCTACTTTTTTAACGAGTAGAGGGATTTGAGACTTTTTTCTAAAGAACAGTTTGGTTGAAAGATCAATTAACCATGACAACCGCAACCGCAACCGCAACCATAACCACCACCGTGACCGCTGTGACCGTGACCGCTGTGACGATGCCCGCTTTTGTTCTTTTTACCGCTTTTGCCACCACCATAAGAAGAACCACATCCACCTTTAAGATTAGACATTTGATTAGATGTTAAGACATCCATTTTCAATTCCGTTAGATTAGTCAATAGACTTGTTAAGTTTGTCATAATACGTTTTTGTTAAAATTTGAAAAATAAGTTTTCTTACATGACAAAGGTAAACGATATGCAAATGTTATCCAAATGTTAAGCATGGTAATTTTGGCATTTTTATTTCAATTATAACATATTGAGCGCGACAAAAAGTAATTCATATAATTTCAAAATCTAACGTCACTTTACGCGGAAAATCATCGGTAAACGCATTTGCGGTTCTTTCATCTGCGTCATGCGTTGAACGAGGTTGAAATAATCTGTATAATCCGTACCGAATTGTTGGCGCAATGCTGCGGACACAAAATCATTCTCCGATTGTTTTTTAGTCAATTTGTCAATGATGCGCTCCAATTTGTCGGCTTGTTTCGGATAATCGTTAACGCGATATTTTTTTAAATTTATTTTCGCTGCTGCTGCTGCAATAGCAGCATCTAAACCGCCGATTTTATCAACCAAACCAATTTCTTTTGCTTTTGTTGCTATCCAAACGCGCCCTTGGGCAACGGCGTGAACTTGATCACGCGACATTTTTCTGCAAGTGCCGACGCGATTTAAAAACGTTTCATAAATTGTATCCGTGTTTTCTTGCAACATTTTTCCTTCTTCCGGTGTTTGGTCATACCATAAATTAATACCCGCAGCGTATTTTCCGGTGCGCACTGAATCAAACGCTACACCTAATTTATCTTTCAATGTATGTTCGATACTCGGAATTGCACTGAACACACCAATCGAACCGGTAATAGTATTCGACTCCGCAAAAATTGAATCCGCAGCCATGGCAATATAATATCCGCCGGAAGCAGCAACATCACCGAACGACGCAATAACCGGTTTACCTTTTTGACGTGCTAAATTTAATTCTCGCCAAATCA
>JAYTIA010000662.1:0-3079 GCA_043732145.1 Saprospiraceae bacterium | reverse complement strand
GGGCGAAACGCGCCGTTAAACTCGACCGAACAGTGAGCAATCAAATGATTTTGGTGCATCTTTATCAAAAAATCGGTAAAGAACGAAAAGCAAAATCTGCTGCTAAAGATGCAATTGACATCGGAAAAAAAACGGGTAGTGATTTTTCGGAGGCGGAAAGTATTTTGAGTAAAGCGAAGTAAAAACTGTTAGGAACGCGAAATAAATAAAAACAACTGCGCCACATCAGAGTGGGCAGTTGTTTTTATTAGTTGTTGGTTCTTTTGATTAATTATTTTTTACAAAAAAGTAAATGTATAATTTAAAAAACAAATGAATAAGCATTTTAAGAAAAAAATTATTATTCATCGTTCATTATTACAAACTTCTATTGCTGTTCAGTCTTGAGAAGAATTCGCTTTGCTGCTTCATAAATGGTGGTGTCTTTGACGTTGATGATACCGCCGTCGGGACCGGGTTCTAAATGCCAATCATTTGAGGTGCCTTTATGCGCACCGAAAAAATTCCGAATGTCTTGCTCGTTTTTATTAAGTTCGTGAGCAATTTTGGAAATACTGCCATGAGGCAAGCTGTGTTTAATGTGGCGCAACTCGTCGAATGTAATATTCATTGGCTGAAGATTTAAGTGAAAAAATAAAGGTGGATAAAAATATCACGCAAATTAAAAAGTATGACCGGACAAAAAAAAATACTTTAACAATATTTTTCAAAATTCAATTGCTGCACTCCTAATTGTTCCGAATTATGAACGTAAGGTAGTATTAATTTTTGAGTTCACAAATTTTTTCGCAAGTTTTTTTTCTTTTTTTATCATTTTTTGTAAAAGATAATGTAACGTTGTGGCATAAACAATTAATTATGAACAATGAACAACGAAAAATAAAAAATTGTCTATTGTCCAATTATCTATTGTCTATTGTCTATTGTCTTTCAATTAAATAAAATCTACATAATGAAGCCTATTGCTTTAATCTCAATTTTTGTGCTTTGCACTTTTATTACACTCGGACAGACAATAGATTCCGGATTTTTTCGGCGTAACCCGAGTGTAAGCGTTATTCCGATGCCTTATAAAATGGAGATGACGCGCGGTTTTTTTAAATTTTCAGCAAAGACAAGATGTTTTGTCAGTGAACCGGATGCCGATATTAACAATACCGCACTTTTTTTAACCAATATCTCCGGCATAAAAGCTCCTGTTGTGAAACAAGTGTATCCGCACGGTATGCGCGGACAAACGAATTTGATTGTTTTTCAAAAAATTGCTGACGATTCTATCGGTGACGAAGGTTATCGCATGAGCATTTCACCGGATAAGATTTTAATTGGTGCAAACACAAGTAAGGGCTTTTTTTACGCTGTTCAAACCATTTTACAACTTTTACCGCCGACAGTTTATCAATCCGTAAATAAACAAGCAGCTGATCGGTTTTTTGAATTGCCGGGGGTAGAAATTGTGGACAAACCGCGTTTTAGCTATCGCGGTATGCACTTAGATGTGAGCAGACATTTTTTTCCGGTGTCATTTGTGAAAAAATATATTGATGCTTTGGCGTTGCACAAATTCAATACTTTTCATTGGCACTTAACCGACGATCAAGGTTGGCGCATAGAAATAAAACAGTTTCCGAAGTTGACAGAAATCGGTTCAAAAAGAAAAGAAACGATGGAAGGTTCTTATTTGAAAGAACCGCGTTCTTTCGACGGCAAAGAATACGGCGGATTTTATACACAAGAAGAAATAAAGGATGTCGTGCAATATGCACAAAATAAATTCATCACTATTATTCCGGAAATTGAAATGCCGGGTCATGCTTTGGCGGCTTTAAGTGCTTATCCGGAATTTTCATGCGATGCTTCAAAAAAATATGAAGCAGCAACTACTTGGGGTATTTTTGAAGATGTTTTTTGTCCGAGTGAAACAACTTTTAATTTTATTGATAAAGTTTTGGGTGAAGTTGCCGGGTTATTTCCGTCGAAATATATCCACATCGGCGGCGATGAATGTCCGAAAGCAGCTTGGAAAAAAAGTGAATTTTGTCAAAATTTAATGAAGGAACGCGGATTGAAAGATGAAGAAGAATTGCAAAGTTATTTTATCGGGCGCGTAGAAAAAATGCTTACAGCCAAAGGAAAAAAAATATTGGGTTGGGATGAAATTCTTGAAGGCGGGCTTTCTCCGACTGCCACCGTTATGAGTTGGCGCGGCGAAAAAGGCGGTATCGAAGCCGCCAAACAAAATCACGATGTGATAATGACACCGACAACTTATGTCTATTTCGATTATTATCAAGCCAATCCAGTCAATGAACCGTTAGCTATCGGCGGTTATTTACCCTTAAAAACTGTTTATAATTACGAACCTTATCCGAGTGAACTCACGCCGGAACAAACCAAGTATATTATGGGCGTTCAAGGAAATATTTGGACGGAATATTTGCCAACGGGATCGTCAGTAGAGTACATGGTTTTTCCGAGAGCGATTGCCTTATCGGAAACGGCGTGGTCGGCGAAGACGAGTAAAAATTGGTGTAGTTTTACGGACAGGCTATCCTATCACGCGAAACGTCTCGAGGCTTTAAATATTAATTTTTGCAAACGCCTTTTCGATCCGCAAGCTAATGTAGTTGTTGTTGACAGTGAACCGGCTATCGAAATGATATCCGAATTGAATGGCGGTGATATTTATTATACCACCGACGGTTCAAAACCATCAACACTTTCGAGTAAATATGCAATACCGATTCCGTTTTCAAAAGATATGAATTTAAAAGCTGTTTTGATTCGCGATACGACGATATATTGTAATGATTTTGAAAAAAAATTCAGAAAAAGTACGGTCCTAAAAAAAGCATACACGCTCACGTACCCGGCAAGCAAATTGCCGTCGGATGATAATCTGATGAGCTTGACAGACGGCGTAGTGGAAAACTCACACAAGTCAAGTATTGGTTGGACAGGTTTCAAACAAAATGATATGGAAGCTGTTTTTGATTTCGGCGCACCGCGACAGTTTAAAAATGTGCGTATAAATTTTTTGAATAAACCACTCACCAGAGGCACTTCCGAAAGTATTTTT
>JAYTIA010000661.1:0-3088 GCA_043732145.1 Saprospiraceae bacterium | reverse complement strand
CTACTTTAAAAGTTCTGTTTAAAGGATTGACGGAACCTCCGACATAACTGATTTTGCTCGGAATATCTTTTTTTAAATCCGGAAAACTCACAACCACGCTGTTCCCTTGACGCAATTTGCCGGCGTAAGTTTCAGGTGCATCAACCCGCACTTTGAGTTTTGAAAAGTTAACGATTTTCGCTAACGGTACACCCGGAGAAGCCGTCATACCTATTTTCATCGGCACTTCATCTACAACACCCGAAATCGGAGCTTTTATATGATACATTTCGCGTTGTTTGTTCAATGTTTCCATTGATTTTTCAAGCGATTCTTTATTATTTTTTGCCGAAAGATATTGTACTTCCGATCCGATATTTTGTTTCCAAAGCGCGTCTTGTTTTTGAAATAAATCTGAGGCTAATTCATAGCGTTTTTTTATTTCTTCCATAGATTGCGACAAAACATCGTCATCAATTTCCGCAACGACTTGTCCTGCAGTTACATGGTCGCCCACATTTATACTCACGCGCTTTAAAGCACCTGGCACTTTTGCATTCACATATACTTCGTCATCTGCAACGACAGCACCTTGCAAATCAATCGTGTGTGTGAAATTAGTAGCAACAAGCGGAATGACACTTACGTAATTTGTTTTTTCTTTTTTAACACCGCCGTTTACTTTTTTTTCTAAATCAGAAATTTGAGTATCGAGTGTGGTGCGTTGCTTTTTCAATGCTGCTAATTGTGTTTTCGGATCACTCGTTGTATCTGCTTTTTTACAAGCCGAGAATAAAACAATGAAAAAGGAAAAAGGAACAAGTAACAAGAAACGAGCGGAAATTATTTTTTTCATTAGAACAAAAATTATTATTATTAGGTTATCGGTGATTATCGAATTGTTTTTTCAAAATTATTTTTTTAAAATTTCAAAAATGTTTTTTAATTTTTAAACCAAATAGGCACATAGTTCACAGAGTTTTTTTAATTAATAATTATTATTTATTTGCCCACTGCTTTTAAAATACTGCGATACGCCACCATTAAATCATATTGCGCTTGAACAAGATTTTGTTGCGCCGTGTAAAGTTGCGATTCCGCGCTCGACATTTCAAAACTTGAACCAACTCCGTTTTTATATTTGGTTTGTGTCGTGGCATAAATTCTTTCAGCAAGCGTAACATTTTTTTGTTGATTGTCCACATTGCGTTGCGTATTGCGATAGGCGATTCGTGCATTTGTTACTTGAAGTGTAATCGCACGTTCCAAATCATTTTTAGAATATTGCAGTTGTTGCAGCGCAATTTCCGCTTGATTGATACGCGAGCGCGTTGCGTGCCAGTCCCAGAGTGTAATATTCGCTGATATTCCGATTAAGCCGGTGGGTAAATAATTCCAATTTTTAAAATCGGCAGAGTTAAGCGTATTGCCGAAACTTGCAAATGCCGCAACAGTTGGTTTATAAGCCGCTTTTGCCAAATCAATTTGAAGTTTAGAAATCTCTTCCCCATTTAAAATTTCCGTGTATTCCGCACGTTTATTGAAATCAACAGGCCCAACCAAATCGCTGTCGGCAGGAATTTGCAAAAGTGTTTGTATATTATCCGAAGGTTCAATATTTTTTTCCATCGGAAAGCCGATAGTCAATTTCAAGGCATTGACAATCAAATCTTTTTGTTGTTCGAGGTTGGTTCTCAATGTCTGCAAATTTGAAAGCGATAAAGTTAAACGATCAACGTCCAATTGTTCCGCGAAACCTGCTTTGTAGGTGGCTTGTGTTTCTTTAGCTAATTTATTTAAATTAGCAATATTTTTATCAAGTGTTTTTACATTTTCAGAAATAAGTAATGCCGGCACATAAGCATCAATTACTTGGTTGCGTGTTACAACTTCTTTGCTGCCCACTTGTACTTGGGCATATTGTTTTCCGAGTTTTAACGCGCGCATTGCTTCATTATAAGTGCCGCTGTAAACAAGTTGCTTAACATCTAATCCCGCAGTCAAACTATAAGGCAAAACAAAAGATAATTTACTGTAAGTAGTTGGCAAGTTAGGGAATGAAATTTTCCCGCCGTTACCGCTCACACCTTCTTTTGTAAGAACACCATAAACTGCCGGCGTTATAAAATCGGGCAAAAGAGATTGCGGCGTAAGAAAGTAATAATTAAAACCGGCAGAAGCTGTTACTTGCGGCAAAGCGGAGGCTTTGTTTTCTTCAATCTGTAAATCAACTTTTTTGATCCCGAGTTTTGTACTTTTAATACCGTTGGAATTTTCCAAAGCGTATTTAATCGCTTCGTCGAGTGTCATTTTTGTTGCATCTTGGGCATAGACGCTGTTTAATAATAAAACAAAGGCAATTATAAAACCGGTTTTTCGTGAAAATAAATAAGGTATCGGGTGATGCATCAGACAATTTGTTTGTGTATAGATATTTGTTTAGTCGTTTGGTTTTAAATTTTATTGTAAAACACACAAAAGTAAAACGGAAATAATTATGGTAATAATTTAAACGCAAAAAGTTTTATTTTTTTTTATAAAAAACTTATTGTTTTTAAACTAAAGAGAATAAAAAAATATAAGCTAGAAAATATAAACGGTAATAGCCTTGTCGTATTTTCGCAACTTATTCAATTAAGATTCTAAAATCGTTTTCACTTTCAACTTTCAATTTTCAATTGTGATAAATACTCCGCTTACACAAAAACACATCGCACTTGGCGCAAAAATGGCAGAGTTTGCCGGTTATAATATGCCGATTTCATACACCGGCATCAAAGAAGAACACAACTGCGTGCGCACAAACGTCGGCGTGTTCGATGTGAGTCACATGGGTGAATTTATTGTGCGCGGAAAAAATGCTTTAAATTTTGTGCAACACGTTACATCAAACGATGCATCGAAATTGGAAATTGGTCAAGCACAGTATTCTTGCTTTCCGAATGAAACGGGCGGTATCGTTGATGATTTATTAGTGTATCGTCTGCCCGAAGATTATTGCAGCGTAGGTGAACAAGCGTTTATGTTGGTGGTGAATGCCTCAAATATTGAAAAAGATTTTAAGCACATCAGTCAATATGGCTATGAGCCTTTAGCCATGAGCCATGAG
>JAYTIA010000660.1:0-8123 GCA_043732145.1 Saprospiraceae bacterium | reverse complement strand
AGAAAACTCAAATATTCAGTACAGATTCAACGAAAAGATGGCAACGCATAAAATGGTTATCGCGTATTTTAGCCGTGTTTTTAGTTTTGGCTGCTACTTGCGTTATTATTTCTATTTCTTTAAAAAGTAAACCGCCACTGCCTCCCCTTTTCAATAGATATAAAGATGCCATTGCCGCCGATACCTCCGGAAAAATGCATAACACTGCCGGCAGTAAGAACATTTCAAGTCTAAAAAAAACTTCGGCATTTCATCCGAATGTCAATCAAACACCATTTCCTTTTGAAAACCGATTACGTTCCGCTTTTTTTGTCAATTGGGATGTACAAAGTTATTATTCACTGCGCGACAACATCACGAAACTCAATATGGTCATGCCGGAATGGATGCAACTGCCGGACAATGCCGATACGGTTTTGGTAAAAATTGATCCGCGCGCTTTAGCTTTACTGAAAAAAAATCCGAACGTGAAAGTTGTGCCGATGCTTACAAACTATTTTGGCGATAAATGGAATGGTAAAAATGTCAGCAATGTAATTCACGACGATAAAAAGCGTAAAAATTTTATAGAGAGTATTTTAACGACGTTGAGAAAATACGGATTCAACGGTATCAATCTTGACTTTGAGGCTTTCGATAGCGAAAAAACAAACGAGTATATCACACTTTTTCAAAAAGAACTTTACACCGCCTTGCATAAAGAAGGTTTTTTGGTGACGCAAGATATTCAACCTCTAAATGAAGATTACGATATAAATGAACTTCAAAAATACAATGACTTACTTTATGTCATGGCTTATGATGCGCACAACGCTAATTCGGAACCGGGTGATATTGCGCCACATAAATGGGTGCAAGAGATTGTAAATGACATAAGTACAAAAGTACCACCCGAAAAACTCATTTTGTGTATCGCCGGTTATGCTTACGATTGGGGTAAAAAAGGAACACTCGGTGACGAAATAACTTTTCAAGAAGCATTGGCTATTGCACAAGAATCCGACTCGACAACTATTGAATTTAATAAAGATTCCTACAATTTAAGTTTTAAATACGATGATTCTTCTGCCGTAACGCACTTTGTAGGCTTCACAGATGCTGTGTCAAACTTTAATGTGATACGCGTTGCTGACGATGCCGGTTGGCGTGGTACTGCTTTGTGGCGTTTAGGTGCGGAAGATCCGCGTATTTGGAGTTTTTATGATAAAGACTTATCGCGCTCTGCGCTTGAAAAAACTAATTTTGATATAAGTTCCGTAAAAAGTTCGCTCTTATCTACTAATGTGGATTATATTGGCGAAGGTGAAGTACTCGATGTTTTGAGTACGCCTAAAGAAGGTAAGGTGACTTTTAAGTATGACGAAAAACAAAAAATTATTACCGAAGAAACTTTTATTGATCTTCCGACAAGTTATGTAGTGCGAAAATTCGGAAAAGCTAAAGGCAAAAAAATAGTTTTAACTTTTGATGACGGACCTGATCCGGAATGGACTCCGCAAATATTAGATATCTTAGAAAAAGAAAAAGTGCCGGCAGCATTTTTTGTTGTCGGAAAAAATGCCGAAGAGAATTTACCACTCCTCAAACGCATTTTCAATGAAGGATTTGAAATCGGCAATCACACCTTTACGCATCCGAATATGGCGGAAGTTTCGGAATGGCGTGCCGGATTAGAGTTAAATGCAACGCGCTCGCTGATAGAAATTGTGACCGGACGTTCAACAATTATGTTTCGCGCTCCTTATCTCGCCGATGCTGAACCGGAAACTCAGGAAGAGTTGCGCCCGGTAATGCTCGCTAAAAAACAAAATTATTTGACAATGGGCGAGAGTCTTGACCCGCAAGACTGGGATGCGGCACACATCAATGCCGATTCGATTGTCAACCGTTTAGTTCGAGAAAAAGATTACGGGAGCATGATTTTACTGCATGATGCCGGTGGCTACAGACAAGCAACGATTGAGGCTTTACCACGCATTATTAAATATTTCAGAGATAATGGTTATGAATTTATTACGATTGCCGAACTTTTGGGAGAAAAAAAAGATGTTTTAATGCCACTCGTTCCGAAAGAACAAGCATTTTTAGATAAGGTGGACGCTTATATTTTATCGGCCATCTATTTTTTACAAAAAACTTTCAGTGGTGTTTTTTATACGGCAGTAGGTCTTTCCATGCTGCGTAATTTATTCATTTTGATTCTGGCATTTTTGCAGAAAAGGAAAGAAAAAAATAGTTTTAAGCAATTAGCTTTGAGCAATGAGCCAATCATATATGGTGTCGAATCTCAACAGACTGTTGGTAGTTTAAAGCTCAAAACTCAAAGCTCTAAGCCAAGTGTCAGCATCATCGTTCCCGCATACAATGAAGAAATAACCGCTGTAAAAACCATCAACAGTTTATTGCTGCAAGATTATCCGAATTACGATATAGTTTTTGTGAATGACGGTTCAAAAGATAATACTTATGAAGTTGTAAAAGCAGCTTTTGACAACAATCCGAAAGTAAAAATTTTGAAAAAAATAAATGGCGGAAAAGCATCCGCATTGAATTATGGTATCGCTAACAGCACTGCCGAAATTTTAGTGAATATTGATGCAGATACACAACTTTTACCAAATGCTGTCACGGAATTAATTAAAAAAATGTCAGATGATAGAGTGGGAGCAGTTGCAGGAAATGTGAAGGTCGGGAACAAAGTTAATTGGCTTACGCGTTGGCAATCCGTTGAATACATCACTTCGCAAAATTTTGACAGATTGGCAATGGAATATTTGAACGCGATTACGGTTGTTCCGGGTGCTATTGGTGCGTTCAGAAAATCCGCACTCCAAGAAATTGGCGGCTACATGACCGATACTTTAGCAGAAGATTGCGACGTAACTATACGCCTATTGCGCAACGGTTGGAAAGTTGTGGCGGCAAATGATGCCGTTGCAATAACGGAAGCACCGGAAACGGTTCCGCAATTTATGAAACAACGTTTTCGTTGGTGTTTCGGCGTAATGCAGGCGTTTTGGAAAAATAGAGATACACTTTTCATAAAAAAATATAACGGACTCGGCATGATTGCGATGCCGAACATTTTAATTTTTCAACTCATTCTGCCGATTTTTGCACCTTTCGCAGATTTGGTACTCTTATTATCGCTGCTGACTTGGAGTGTTGGTTCAAAAATTTTAATTTTCTATTTCGCTTTTATGCTCGTTGATATTTTTTGCGGATATATTGCCTTTCGTTTTCAAGGCGAATCACCGCGTTCCCTGTGGATGCTTTTTCCGCAACGTTTTGTTTATCGTCCGATTATGTACGCTATTTTGTACCGCTCTTACAAAAAAGCAATTAAAGGCGAGTTGCAACAATGGGGTATTTTGAAACGCACGGGTAATGTTTCGGTTTAAATGGATGATGGACTTTCTGACTTACTGACACCAGACTTTTTCCAAAATCAGTAAATCAGTAAGTCCTTTAATATTGTTCCGTTTCATTCGGAAAATCCTTCGCTTTTACATCCGCGACATAATGCTCAATGGCGTTTTTAATATCGTCGTACAGGTTAGCATATTTTCTTAAAAAGCGAGGTTTAAATTCATTATTTATGCCGAGCATATCGTGCAAAACCAAAACCTGCCCGTCGCATTCGTGACCGGCACCGATACCGATTGTGGGAATTGATATACTTTCAGATACTTCTTTCGCTAAAGTCGCCGGTATTTTTTCTAAAACCATACCAAAACAACCAATTTCTTGTAGCAACAATGCATCGCTGCGCAATTTATCTGCTTCTACTTCTTCTTTCGCACGCACGGCGTAGGTGCCGAATTTATAAATACTTTGCGGCGTCAAACCCAAATGTCCCATAACCGGAATACCGGCAGATAAAATTCTTTTTACACTTTCTTGTATTTCAGAACCGCCTTCGAGTTTCACGCCGTGCGCGCCGGACTCTTTCATGATTCTGATAGCAGACTCGAGTGCAAGACGGGAATTGCCTTGATAAGAACCGAAAGGTAAATCAACTACAACAAAAGCGCGTTTCACGCCGCGCACTACTGATTGCGCATGATAAATCATTTGATCTAAAGTAATCGGCAGCGTTGTTTCGTGTCCGGCAATCACATTACTCGCGCTGTCTCCGACAAGAATTATATCTATGCCGGCTTCATCAACTATACGTGCCAATGAAAAATCATAAGCAGTAAGCATCGCAATTTTTTCGCCGCGTTGTTTCATCACTTGCATGATGTGCGTCGTCATGCGTTTCACTTCTTTTTGTACTGAAGACATAATTTGGTTATTGGTTATTGGTTATTGGTTATTAGTTTTTAAAACATCAATACCTGATAACCAATTACTATTTACGATTTTTTTTATAGTTTCATCAGCATTACCATTCGCGTCAATTATAATTTTTGCTTGAGAATAATATGGATTGCGTTCTTCTGTTTTTTTTTCGATAAAATCTAACAACTCACTATCATTCGCAAAGTTTTTCAATAAAGGACGATGCGCACGTTGATGTGAAATACGTTTTACAATTGTTTTCGGTGCTACTTTTAAATATACAGTTGTTCCGGCTGCATTCATAATTTCGATATTTTGATGAAAACAGGGCAACCCACCGCCTGTAGAAAAAATATGCTGCCGCTTATCTTTCAAAGATAATAAATAGTCGTGTTCTAGCTCTCTGAAAAAACTTTCGCCATGATTTTCAAAAATGGAAAGAATGGTGCTGCCATAATCTTCTTCAAGATAATTATCCATATCTATAAAATTATACGACATCGCTGCTGCTAATTTTTGCCCGATATACGTTTTACCGCAACCCATTAATCCGATTAAAAAAAGAGAATCATTCATAAAATGCTATGAGCTATAAGCTGTGAGCTATGAGGCCTTTGAAAAGTTGAATCTTGAAGTTCTCAGCTCAAAGCTCAAAGCTAATAGCTCACAGCTTAGATTTCAGTTTCAAAAAAGGTGATTCCAAAAAACGGTAAGAAAGGCTCGCAAAAAAAACAGATAAAATAAAGGTGAGAATCGGAAACAACAAAATAAAATAAAAATTATCTACCGAAATAGACATGGATTGCAAGAAATGCGCCACGACGCGCATCGAAACGAGATGAAAAATGTAAATACCGAAAGAAATTTTTCCGAGGTATTTTAAAGGTGCAAGTTCAAAAGGTAAAATCGAAAAACGTGAAATACCAGTAAGAATTAATCCCGCCGATATTAAACCCTGCACAATTCTATCCAAATCAGGTTTAAATTGATAATATCTGCCGAACATAAAAATCCACATCGGAATTAAAAAACAAAGTTGCAGCGCGTAATTTTCAAAAATACTTAATTGATAAATTGTTCTAAATTTTTTCTTGACAAACCAATATGACAACAACGCACCTAATCCGAAATGAAAAAAGCGATTAAGCGTAAAATTATACGTGAACATCGTGTAGTCATCGTAAAAATTAAAATGCCACGCTGTTAAAAAATAACCGATAGCGATAAATGACAGTAACAAAATTTGAATCCGGTTTTTACAAAAAAGTACCAACGGTGCAAAAATCAAATAAAATTGTTCCTCAACACCTAATGACCAAAAATGCCCCAGAAAAAAAGCAGAGTAGTCGTTAGCTGTATGATTCATAGTTTGAAAATTTGTCGTGAAGGTACACAAATACAATAAATTCCCAAGCATGGTTTCACGCGATTGCGGCGCGCCTTCAAAGCCTATAAGATGCGATAAAAATGTTCCAAAAACAATAGTCGTGATGCCAAAAACGAAATAAAGCGGCCAAAGTCTTAAAATTCTGCGTTGATAGAATCTTTTAATACTGATCGCATTTGTTTTTTCTAATTCCGTAAAAAGAATAAAAGAAATAAGAAAACCACTCAACACGAAAAAAAAATCAACACCAAAACCGGCAAGTTTATGTCCCCAAGGATCAAAAACAAGTATCGGTGTCGGCGAATGTTCATGTATCCACGTTTGACAATGTCCGATGATGACAAAAGTTGCCGCAATAGCTCTAAAACCGTCTAAATTTCGGAAATAGGTTTTGTTCGTACCCAACTTACCATTAACCATTAACCATTAACTATTAACCATTATTAAATCGCTTTTCCTTTAATTGCCTCTGCAATATTTACATCCAATGCTCGATGTGCCAACGGTTCTGTATAGGTATTTAATGCTTCCATCGCCGCATTTATTAGGTCTTTATCATTGCCTTGCACGGCAATTTTTAATTTTTCTGTCAAGCCAACCGTTTCCGATTTTTCTTCACCGGATAAAATTGCTGCGTTTTGTTTGATAAATTTTTCGGCTGATAGAATAATATTATTCGCTTCGTTGCGTGCTTCGAGTAAAGCGCGTGTTGTCATATCCGAACTTGCATTTTGAATCGAATCAATTAACATCATCGCCATTTCTTCATCGCTGATGCCGTAAGCAGAACGCACCGTTATGGTTTGTTCGACATTACTCCGCAATTCTTTAGCACGAACTTTCAAAATACCGTCTGCATCGAGATAGAAAGCAATATCAATTTTGGGTAAACCTGCCGGCATAGGCGGAATGTTTTTCAAAACAAAAGAACCTAACAACCGATTGTGTTCGACCAAATCGCGTTCACCTTGATAAACGGCGACTTTTAAATTTTTTTGTCCGTCCACACTCGTCGTATATTGTCGCCCTACTTTTGTCGGAATCTTTGAATTGCGCGGAATAATCGTATCCATCAATCCGCCAACCGTTTCAATACCGAGCGAAAGCGGTGTAATATCAAGCAACAAAACATCGCGTTGATTACCGGCGAGTACATCGGCTTGAATTGCCGCACCGAGCGCAACAACTTCATCCGGATTCAAATTATCAAAAACTTCTTTGCCGAAAAATGCCGACACCGATTTTTTTACCAAAGGCACGCGTGTTGAACCGCCGACCATTACAACCGCATCGATTTTATCTTTTGAAATTTTTGCGTCGTCTAATGCTTTTTGGCAACACGCAATTGTTTTTTCAACGAGTGGTGCAATCATTTTTTCAAATAATTTTTTGGTTAAAGTTAATTTTGGTAAATCAACCAAATTCCTATCGTCTATCGTCCATTGTCTATTATCTGATGAAGATAAATATTTTTTTGCTTTTTCTGCCGCTAATCTCAAAGTTTGTCCGAGTTGTTTATCGTTTTGCAAAACATTTTTATCGAGTTTGTATCTTTTTATCCAAGCGTCAATAATCACTCGGTCAAAATCATCGCCACCCAAAAAAGTATCGCCGTTGGTAGAAAGTACTTCAAAAATACCATTCTCGATTTGTAAAATAGAAACATCAAACGTGCCGCCACCTAAATCATAAACCGCAATTGTTTGTGCTTCATCGCCTTCTTTTCTGCCGATGCCGTATGCCAATGCAGCAGCCGTCGGTTCATTTACGATACGCAACACATCGAGCCCGGCAAGTTTTCCCGCGTCGCGTGTCGCTTGACGTTGTGCATCGTTGAAATAAGCCGGCACTGTAATCACGGCTTTGCTCACTTTTTGTTGCAGATTTTCTTCAACGCGCTGTTTCAATTCTTTGAGAATAAAACTTGACAATTCAATTGGCGTATAAAAACTATCTCCCACGCGCACTTTTACCAGTGTATCATCGTCTTTGGTATCAATGACTTTGTAACTGAAATACTTTTCAAAAGCATTGACATCTTTATACGATTTTCCCATCAATCTTTTGACAGAATAAATTGTATTTTCAGGTTCGGAAATCAGTTTTTCTTTCGCGGCATCGCCTACAATAATTTCATTTTTTGCAAAATGTAAAACACTCGGCACAAGCGTATTTTTTCCGTTTTCATCTGCCACACAAACCGCAACACCGTCTTTGATATAAGCGACCAAAGAATTAGTCGTACCGAGATCAATACCGACAATCACTTCGCGTTTTTCCGCTTCTATGTTACCGGTTTGTATATTTATTGGAATAATTGCCATTGATAATTGGTTATTGGTTATTGGTTAATTGGTTATCGGTTGATTGGATAATGAATAATCGGTAACTAATTTTTAAAGAGGCGCAAATATACGAAAGCATTTGAAAAGACAACATTGTTGTTTAATTC
>JAYTIA010000659.1:0-8133 GCA_043732145.1 Saprospiraceae bacterium | reverse complement strand
GGTCTTGCGTGACGTTTTTACTGTAAACGTTTAAATTTTCTTTATTGATTTTATCCGGCAAAATGTTTTTAATTTTTAAAGTTGATAAATTGATTTTACAAACGTAAATCACAAAGTTAATTTAATATGACTTAATATTAAAATCGTTCCGATGGCTAAAACGATAAAAAAATTATAAAGAATTGATTTTTAGTTGTTTGAATGAAAAAATTTATAAAATCTACATGTAGTTTTTCTTTAACTTTTGATGAATAAAAAATGCGTTTAAATAATTTAAGATTATTTAAACGCACAATTATTTTTCAAGACTCGAAAATCCGTATTAATTTCTCGTTTTAAAATTTTCCTGCTTTAACCTGCGCCACTATATATTCCGAAGCACGCATAGACAACGCCAATATCGTCCAAGTCGGATTTTTATTTGACTGCGATACGAATGCACCGCCGTCAACGACAAATAAATTTTTTACGTCGTGTGATTGACAATAACTGTTGAGTACAGATTTATCCGGACTACTGCCCATGCGCACTGTTCCTACTTCGTGAATAATACGACCCGGTTTATCAATGCCGTAATTTTTTTCTTTGCCCGGATTTTCGTTCATCGGTATCGCTCCCATGTCGCGAATAATTTGATCAAAAGTATCCTGCATGTGTTTCGCTTGATTGTACTCGTAGTCTGACCATTTATAATTGAATCGCAAAACCGGAATACCGAATTTATCTACCACATTCGGGTCAATTTCGCAAAAATCTGTTTCTTTCGCAACCGCTTCTCCTCTACCGGAAAAATGCACGTAAGCACCGTAAGTGCGTCTAATTTCTTCTTTTAAACGTTTACCGTAACCGCCTGAAGGCAAAATTTCTCCGGTAGTTTGTGCTATTTTTCCGTTCATATTTTCCATACCGAAACCTACGCCATAACCCGGCATACCCATACCGCCGCCATATTCGATGTGATAACCGCGCGGAAAATCTAATTTTTTATTATCGAGCCACCAAGGAGAATACGTGTGCATTCCGCCGACACCATCTTCGTTGTAACGTTTTCTATCTAAAAGCGACGGCACAAATGCCATACGCGAAACACCGGTTGAGTCGTTCAAGTACTTTCCTACAACGCCACTCGAATTAGCCAAACCTTCCGGAAAACGCGCCGATTTTGAATTAAGTAAAAGTCGCGCCGATTCACAAGCACTCGCTGCAAGTACCACAATTTTTGCGTTGATTGTTTTTTCGGTCATAGTAACTTTATCAATGTAAGATACGCCGGTTGCTAATCCGGTTTTCGCATCAGTCATCACTTCGCGCACCATCGCGTTGGTAATTAAATCTACATTGCCGGTTTTTATTGCCGGTTTCACGAGGGCAGATGAAGATGAAAAATCGGCAGCTACCATACAACCGCGGTTACACTGTCCACAGTAAAAACATGACCCGCGATCATCATTAATCGGTTTTGTAAGAATGGATAAACGCGAAGGAATTGTAGTAATGCCCAACCGTTTTGTAGATTTCGCAATCATCAATTCATGCAAACGCGGCTTGGGTGGCGGTAAAAAATCGCCATCGGGTTCGTTATACAAACCTTCTTTAGAACCGAAAACGCCGAGCAGTTTATCTACTTTATCATAATACGGTTTTATGTCGTCGTAAGAGATAGGCCAATCTTCACCTAAACCATCTTTACTTTTAGCTTTGAAATCATCGGGACCGAAGCGCAAAGAAATGCGTCCCCAATGATTTGTGCGTCCGCCCATCATACGCACACGAAACCAATCGAATTCTGTTCCGGCTTTGCGCGTATATGGCTCACCTTCAAGCGACCAGCCACCCCAAGCAGCATCGAAATCGCCGAAATTACGAAATTTTGTCGAAGCACCGCGTCGCGGCGATTCCCAAGGCCATTTCAATTGCGTTTGGTATTTCGGTTCTGTCGGATCATAATATCCGCCGGCTTCAAGTAAAGCGACTTTCGCTCCGGATTTCGCGAGTGTGTAAGCAGCCATTCCGCCACCCGCACCTGAGCCGACAATAATAGCGTCGTATTTTTTTGATTCTAGTATATTCATTAATAGAAAATGGATTTTTTTAATAAATTTTGGTTGCGTTAATCCGATATATTTTTGTTCGCGATAAAACTAATTTTATTTTTTCGACCCGCAAAATTTTTTAAAAAATTTCGTGAATTTTATTTTTTGATTTTGCATAAACATAAAAATGCGACAATCAATTAATTTGATCATCGCATTTTTTTTAGCTTTCGGTAATTTTTTTTATCTGAACTAAAATTGGTTGCCAACCCACACCTTTATTATAGGCTTCATTATATCTGCGATCACCTTCTGCTACTGTATTATAATCTGCTTGCGTAACAGTGAGAATAGTTTTGCCGGCTTTTTCAGATAATTTATAAGTCACCGTCAAATAATTTTCGGGAATATCCGGCATTGTTGAGAACGGATCAAAAACTGTATAAGATAGAATTTTTTGCGGGTCAATAGCTGCGATGTTTCCTTTTACGAATACAATATCTTTGCCTTCATAAAAAGCAGACCAAAGTAAAGTGTTGCCAACTTTCCAATCAGAAATAGTGGCGCAGCCGAACATATATTTTTTCGTTTGCTCCGGATTCACCAAAACATCCCAAACTTTTAAAGCAGGTGCGTGAATGGTAATGGTGTTTTTAATAATTCTTTTTTTCATTTTTTTGATTACTTATCGCACTATCACTAATTTTCCAATCCCTTTTTTAAAATACGCGTCTGTTCCTGCGTCGTATTTTTCAAAATCTGTTCCATCACTTTTTTTAGCGATGACGCGATATAAATACACACCGTTGGCGAGCGGACTGCCAAATTCATCGGTACCATTCCAAACATAATCTGTCATGTGCGTACCAATATGAAGTGCGCCGAGTTCGTCTTGTGTGATTTCACGCACCACTTTTCCGGAAACGGTCATGATTTGAATTTTGAAACGCGCCGGTGCGTCTGTTCCGGTTAAAGTAAAAACAAAACGCGTCGCATTTGAAAATGGATTCGGATAATTTAAAACGTTGGATATTTGCGATTTTGAAATTACGTTAAAATTAATCGAGTAATCCGTCGCACCGGAAGCATTGCCCGACACATCACGTGCTTGAACGATAAGTTTATAAGTACCGTCAACCGTAAAAGTTGGTTTCCATTCAATAGACGCTTTATTTTCTTTACTGCCCGCGACAGCCGGAATAAAACGAATACTCGGATCGATAAGCGACAATTGTACTTTTGTACCACTTGGTGATACTATATAAAGTCGGAATAACGACGTATCGTTCAACAAATAAAATTTATTTTCGTCTTTCAAATCAATTTTAACCAGTGGTTTCGGTGATACAATATCGTTATTAAGAATACGCAAACCATCGAAAGTGACATCGAGTAACGGATTGCGTTTGTCTTTATCCACAAAACTTGTTGTTTGAATAAAATTATTAAAACTGTAAAGTTCCGGTTGCGACGGTGTCGGATTGACTTCAAGTGCCATTTGTTGCTTACCGCTTAAAGTTTTTGTATCGCTCTTAAAGTTCACAGTAAACGTATTACCTTTTGTAAGCGGTACATATTTTTGTTTAACAACACGTTTCGAATTACTTGCATCAGTGAGTGTTATATTTACGCCGATACTATCTGCCGCATCAATGTTGGTCACATTTTCAACCGCTACCGACCAACGCAATGTGTCGCCTTGCTGAATGGTATCTTTATAAAAATTATAAGATGTACTTGGGTTAACGGCAAAATCCGGTAAGCCTTTCGCATAAATACGCCATGAGACAAGTTGCGGACTAACGCGATAAAACGAGTCGCGTGTATTAAAAACTAATTTTAAATACGGATATTTTACGGCATCAATACCGGATAAATCAACTGTATTCGTTTTAATCGTTTTAATTAAAGGTGTTTCAATAGTTTTATTCATATCTAAGCCTATAACATCAAATGAAACTGTGTCGGCTTCCGGATGCGCCGTAAAATTATATTTCAATTCTAATGATTGCCACGATTTTGATGGACCTAATGGCGGTGAAGTTAATTTGCCTTTATTACCAGTCGCTTGCAAATTAAAATCTTCTTGCATTCCATCGGAATAAAAATTCCAAAGATGTTCTTTGTAAGGTTTTTTTGTGCTGTTATTGTACGCATACATATAAGGTGCAGCCACACCTTTATTTACAAGCTGTCGAATAAGTCTAGCACCTTTGTTTTCCAAACATTGAAAAACATTTGTGCCGAAATAAATAGAATCTGCCGCCCAAAGTTCAGGATGCAAATTAGAAGTATCGGAACCCAAACAAGAAAAAATAAGTATGTGGTCATTAGCAGGAGCTACCTTGTTTAAAAAATCTATAAAACCTTTTCTGCCGACAATACTGCTTGTATCAGTCATATCAAAACGAAAAGTGCGTAAATTGTAGTTTTGCGGATTGGGCGAACCATAATTCACTAAACCGGGATATTTCACAAAATCTGTTGGATTCCCCTTGCCGTAATTCACAAGCGGATAAGTCGGGTCTATTGAATCAAATACCACAACGTAGAATGCCGCATTGATGTAACCCCAATTACTTCCTAAATCTGAACCATTAACAATGATGTTCGGATGACGAATTGGTACGGCGAAATTATCTTTAATCTGAATCGGAATATCTGTTTTATCGAAAATGAATTTGCGACTATCGCTTGGCAGTGTTAAAGTAGAAAAATTGCCTTTTACGAATTGATAATAATGAGATTGATTCCAGCCATCGCTTTTTGCATTGGGTAAATATACAAACGAACTATTTTCCCAAACAAAAGTGAGTTGTGGAGAGGTACTGTCAACCGAAACGCGCCAATAATAAACGGTGCTATCGCGCCAAGCAACATTGGGTTGCCATTTTAAAACACCACCTTTTTGATTGATGACCGTGCGTTGCTTTAAAGTACTTGAAAAATTTTCAGTCGTATCAATTTCAAAAACATAATTCTGAGCAACTGCCAAGGGGTTTGACGTTGAAGCCTTCAAAACAATCGGTACAGTATTGACGATTGAATAATTTGAAGGAAAAACCGGTTTAGTTTTATTGTCAAGTACATAAAACGGTAAACCAATATCGCCGGTTGTTAAGGTTAGATCATTATTAATATCTGCTGCCGGTGATGGTCCTTCAATTATCTTTTTATTGGCGTTGACTGTAATCAATAATTTATTTAAACCAACGACATCATTCTTAGGCATCGGAACTATGATTGAAGCCGGATAGCGATAGGCAGGAGACGGAATTTTCAGCGTCGGCAAATTCATAACAGTACCGTTCGGCAATTGTTGTTTTATTGTGACAGTGAGTGTATCGTTTACAACCGCGCCTAAATTCAGTACATCAAAATTAATTTTGAAACTGTCTAATTGAGCGTTCAAAACACTTGGCGCGATTTTTACGCTGCTCGGATCAACTAAAAAATCCGGTTTAGGATTATAATTAATTTTCACTGCCGGATCGCCATTGAGTGTCAATTCTTGAATGGCAGATTGCAATCCTATATCATTTGTGCTATTGAGTTTATCAATGCTTTTAGCTGTCGCTTTTATTTGCTCGCCGATACTTTTTGTATAGTTATCCGTGCCGATATTTTTATACAAGATGTTCCCTAAACTTGTAAGTCCGGAAACATAAGAAGTACCTGTGGTACCTATAAAAGCCAACATCCCTTTATTTTTATAGAATAACATATTTTCACTCACACCGCCCAATCGCTGAAATAAATTACCGGCAGCACAACCGAATGCCACCAAGACCGGATATTTTCCGGTATTGGTAAGGTAAGTTGGATTGTCAACATCAAAATCAAGCGTACCTGTGGCAGAGTGTCCGAAAAAATTAATTAAAGATGCACCTTTATTGATGGCGTTATAAACCTCATCTGTTTTGGCATCATAAACCGGATCATCGCTGTATTTATAAAAAGTAGTCACGTTCGCACCCCAAGTACTGTTAGATAATTGTCGACTGAAGCCGCCGGTATATTCTTTAATTGCTGAACTTATGTCGCCGCCACTGCTAAGTGTGATGATGTTTTTCATCCAATCACGCGCTTCGGCTGTTTGCGGTGCGTTGTTTTGAGCGTTTTCATGCGCTTTTACTTTTTCTAAATAATTGGAAACATCTACGGGTTGGATAGCAGAGATACGCCCGATTGGAATCACGGGTTCGACGGTAGTATTTGAAGCTCCGAATAAAATATCTGAACCGGGATAGCCCCATGTCGGTACATCAAAAGCAGGTGTTTGCGCCAATTGATCTGTTGAACGCACGGCAGTATAATCGCGCCCTTTACCTATTAAGACAATGAATCGCGGATTAGACCAATTTTTTTTTATGTAGTGAATGTAATTGCGTATAGACATGATGTGCCGAACCGAACCGTAACCGAATTGATCATAAAGCTGTCGTACATCAACAATAACAGATTTAAACGCACCACCTGCCGATGTGTTTCTGTAATTGGCATAATCTTGAATCGTACCGCTCTTTATCAATCTGTCGGAAGAGAAAATAATATAATCGCCGGCATCTTTTTTTAAATCAGTAAACGTGACAGATACCGGTGCATTTGCCGACAAACTGTTTGAAGCCCCGACTAATACTAATTGTCTATCTACTACTGAAGACGGTAAAGCTATTTTTATTTTTCCGGCATCTAAGTTAGCCGTCATCCGCGTTCCGTTAGTCACATCATACAAAATTGGATTCGCAGTGCCGGCATTGAAATTATCTATTTCTAAGTATTTTACAATATTTGAAGCCGGTATATTAAATTCAAAATAATTTTGTCCTTCAAAATTAAAAGTGTGCGCATAATTGAGCGTAGCTTGACCAACGGAGTTGTAATCGCCCGTTGGTCCGGAGCTTATTAGACGAACTGCCATCGTTGGTAAAACAGAAGCTGCATCAATATTAAAAGTTTTTTTTCGAACTTCACCTTCTATGCTTGTATCTTTAAGTAAAAAATTATTATTTAACGTTAAAGAAGTGAAATGTTGATAGCTTGAACTACCCGCATAATTTATCTGTACTCGAGCAGGTTGTCCGGATACAAAATTAGTTAAAGTAAAAGAAATTGTTCGGTCAGTTGTAAAACTTGTCCCAAAACCTTCGCCGCTGCCAAATGACGGCACATAAACCTGATCGAAATTGGTGGGTTTAATATTGGCATCTGAAAATACTTGTTTGGCATCATACCGAAAAAAGTTTTCTTTGGCAGGTAAATTTGTTAAATTATTATTTATCGAAGAGATACGTTTGTTTGAAATTGTGTTTTTCCAAGTTAAAAAATAAGTTGCCGTATCGCTAAAAAGGTTGGAGTCAGGGTTTAGCATATCTGCTACACCATTTTTGAACATAAAAGAATCTAATTCGGCACGCGCTTTTTGTCCGTAAAATTCTATAAAATCATTAGCCGAAAAATTATTATCAGTAGTTGTAAAAATTTTAATTTCTTGTCCGTAACGAAACAGTTGGAATTGATTACCTTTAACATTTGTTAGAGGAACACCGGCTGTTTGCAATTGCGCAGTTGTTATTCGATAAATACCGTCTTTTGCGACAGGAATTTTAAAATATGTTTGTGAATAATCTATCCACTCATTACCATAGAGTGTATCTCTGCCAACGGGCATTTGAGCTGATATAAAATTTACAACGAAAAAAAAATTAACGAGTGTTAATAAATAAACGTTCAAAAACGTCCTTACTTGGGTAATTATTTTCATGACTAAAATAAGGGTTTAGTTAAGTGTTAGTTATTAACTGTCCAGTTGCGAGTTGTTAATTGTGAGTTGTTAATTGTAAGTTGTTAATTGTAAGTTTAATTAATCATCATTGTAATTAACAACTAACAATTAACAATTGACTACAAATATCATTCAATTTTTTGAAAAAAAGTTATCTTATGGTATTTTTTCTTCGTTAAAACAGTGAAATTATTTTCTAATACTTTGATAAAATGCTATTTAAAATTAGTTTTGCACGCTTTTTGAAAATAGATATTGGCTATTGAATTTTAATTATTAAGTATTATTTTCAATTTTATACCTAATAGCAAATAC
>JAYTIA010000658.1:0-3095 GCA_043732145.1 Saprospiraceae bacterium | reverse complement strand
CCGTGTTGCAGATAACCGAGATTAAATGCTTCGGATGCACTCGTGGAGACTTGCGCTTGTGCAATCGTTTTAAATTTTTCTATGAGTGTTGGAATTTGCACGTCGCCTTCAAAAAACGCATCGCTGGCACGCACCGCAAACTCTTTTGTGCCGCCGCCGCCCGGAATTACACCGATACCTGCTTCAACTTGACCGATATACGATTCGGCAGCAACCATTGAAGCGTCGGCGTGCATTGTAAACTCGCAACCGCCGCCGAAAACATAACCTTGCGTGGCAATCACAACCGGAATAGATGAATAGCGAATCCGCATAGAAGTTTGTTGAAAATAATTTATACCCATGTTCAATTCATCCCATTCTTGCTGAAATGCCGACATACCAATCATCATGATGTTCGCGCCGACAGAAAAATTTACCCCATTGTTACCAATCACCAAGCCTTTCCAGCCTTGTTCTTCTGCCAACTGAATGGTGTCGTTGATGCCGCGCAAAACGCCTTCACCAATTGAATTGGCTTTTGAACGAAATTCGAGACACAAA
Organism: Saprospiraceae bacterium; assembly: GCA_043732145.1. Classification (GTDB taxonomy): domain Bacteria; phylum Bacteroidota; class Bacteroidia; order Chitinophagales; family Saprospiraceae; genus JAAFJT01. The sequence goes on along the minus strand of JAYTIA010000658.1, from coordinate 2,552 downwards.
ACACCATCGCCGATGTCGTGTACACAAACTTCCGAATTTTCCAAAACCGGTTTTTTATCGCGCAAAGTATCCAAGAAAATATACGCACTGCCACCCGGCATCGCATGATACGATTTTGACTTGACATCGTAATATTTTTTGACACCGCTTTCCAATTTATAAAAACTCGTGTTACCTGCCGCAACCATTTCTTTCACCCAATTCGCCACCGTTAATCCGTCAGCTTCCGCCGCTTTTATACCATTTTCGATGCCGATAACATCCCAATATTGAAACGGACCAAGATCCCATGCAAAACCCGCACGCAAAGAATCATCAATTGCAAAGAGCGTATCAGAAATTTCCGGTATCCGATGCGATACATAAGCAAACAATCCGGCTAACGAACGACGAATAAGTTCTCCGCCTTTATCGGGTGCGTTGAAAATGGCGCGCACGCGATTCGGTAATTCTTCAATCTGTTTCGCCGTTGCGACGGATGCCAATGTAGATTTTTTCGATTCGCCATACTCCAACGTTTCTAAATTCAGTGTCAGAGAAATTGGTCTGCCGTTGGCATCTTTTTCGCCGGTTTTTTTGTAATAACCTTGACCGGATTTATTGCCGTAAAATTTATTGTCCAACAAAAACTGAAAGTATTTCGGAATTTCAAACGAGTTTGCTTGCTCGTCATTCGGACAATTATTTTTGATGCCTTTAATCACATTCGCAGAAGTATCATGTCCGACCAGATCGCCGAGTTTAAACGTTCCCGTTTTCGGGCGACCGATTGCCGGACCGGTGAGTGCGTCCACATCTTCAATAGTCAAACCCAATTGCGGTGTGAGTTGAAAAATTTTCGCCATCGCATAAACACCCACGCGATTGGCGATAAACGCCGGCGTATCTTTACACAACACCGTCGTTTTGCCCAAAGTCCTGTCGCCGTAGTGCATCAAGAAACTTACGACTTCTTTATCCGTTTCGATTGTCGGAATAATTTCCAGTAAACGCATGTAGCGCACCGGATTAAAGAAATGCGCACCGCAGAAATTTTTTCTAAAATCATCGGAACGACCTGCTGCCATCATATTTATCGGAATACCCGATGTGTTGGAAGTGACAAGCGTTCCGATTTTGCGGTACTTATCTACTTTTTCAAACACCTGTTGTTTAATATCGAGGCGTTCGACAACGACTTCAATGATCCAATCGCAATCGGCAATTTTCGGCATATCGTCGTCGAAATTACCGAGCGTGATATGGCTTGCGAAAGCTTTGTCGTACAACGCCGCCGGTTTCGATTTCAAAGCATTGTCGAATGCACCTTGCACAATGCGATTGCGCTCTTTCGGCTTTTTTTTCTGCTCATCGGTTAAATCGAACGGGACAATATCGAGCATCAAAACTTCCACGCCGCAATTGGCGAATTGACACGCGATACCCGAACCCATGAGACCCGAACCGAGAACAGCTACTTTTTTTATTCTTCTCATCATATTTTGGATTTTAGATTTTGGATTTTGGATTAGGGAAATAATTTTTCAAAAAAAATTACGCATAAGTATTTTTTGAAAAATTATTTTGAAATAATTTTGAAATTTTTTTTTACTGAAAATTTTTTTCAAAAAAAAATTAAAAAAAATCGGGTCGTTGATATTTTTTATCGAACTTCTTTTTCTTTACGAACTTTGCGACTCACTTTGGGTTCCTTGAGTTTAATTTTACTGCAACGAATGCAAAGAGAGTCGCAAAGTTCGCAAAGAAAATAGAAATATTTCCACTCCTGTAAATTTGCCGGCAACAAAAAATTTTACGCGAAAGCATTTAAAAATTAAATGACTACATAAAAATCGTAAATGTTTTAATTTCGGCGAAATTTCGCAATTAATTTTTAATTATTATATAAAGTGGCGTGAAAATAATAATTTTTTTGGAGAAACTTGGATTTTGGATTTTAGATTTAGAATTAAAAAGCGCAAAGAAAAATTAATTTTCTTTGCGCTTTTTAATTCTAAATCTAAAATCCAAAATCGTTAATGTTCTATTCCACCGTCGCCGTGAATATGCCCGTGCGAAAGTTCGTTGGATGTTGCATCGCGTATATCTTCGACATGGACATTAAAATATAAATCAACACCTGCCATCGGATGATTCATATCCACTTTTACCATATCGTTTGTCGTTTCTACCACCGTTGCTAAAAATTGATTGCCTTGTTCGTCGTTGAGCGGCAAAACTTCGCCGGGCATAAAAATATCGTGCGGATTTTGTCCGGGTTCGAATTTAAAAGCGGTAAAAGGAATTTCTTGTACCAAATCATCTTGATATTCGCCGTAAGCATCAGCAGCTTTTACGGGAAATGCTATCGCATCACCCACTTGTTTACCCGCAAGTTGTTGCTCGAAAGTCGGAATCATGGCACCGATACCTTGAATATAACTCAGCGGTTCCGCACCTTCTGTACTTTCAATGAGTTCACCGGTAGGAGTGCCGTCGCGTAAAACATAATGGCATTTCACCACTTTATTATTTTCAATCACCATGTTGAAGATACTCTGTTTGTTAAATTG
>JAYTIA010000657.1:0-3096 GCA_043732145.1 Saprospiraceae bacterium | reverse complement strand
GAGCGGTGAATGCGCACAAATTTTTGCATCGGCAATTTATCTTCCAAACTTTTCATCGTTTGCAATGAAACGATTTTGTCGGTATCTGTTTTTAAAATTACATAATCTTTCAAACCTTCGACATAAACGATTTCCGAAAAACGAATGCGCATAAGTTTTTTATCTGCTTTCACGAAAATATAATCTACTTCTTCAACTTTTTCCGGTGATGACGTACTTTTAGCTGCCGTTGTAATTTCTTGTTTATCCCTTCGATTGGCTTCCAATGCTTTGTTCATAGATTTCATAAACCTATCCATCGGAATTGGTTTCAATAAATAATCCAAAGCATTGAGTTCAAATCCTTCGACGGCATAATTAGAATATGCCGTCGTGAAAATTACCATTGGCGGTTTTGAAAGTGTTTTCAGGAAATCTATACCTGTTAGTTGCGGCATTTGAATATCGAGCAGCATCAAATCTACATTGTGCGCTTTGAGTGCAGCATTGGCTTCAAAAGCATTATTACAACGCGCCACCAAATTCAGTTCGGGCATATTGCCAATGTAAGTTTCCAAGACATCGAGTGCCAAAGGTTCGTCATCAACTATAATTACATTCATAAAAACAATGAATAATGAATAATGAACAATCTTTTTAACCGTAGATTAAACCGGCTTTTTGCATTTTAAAATGACAGAAGATTGCACTTGCACAAAAATACAAATAAACGTCGAGAATTTAATTACAATAGAATTGAAAATTATCGTTCATTGTTTATTGTTCTATGCCGGGAAAAAAAGCATCGGGTAAATGTGTAATAAAAGATTTTTCATTTTTAATAATTACGCTGATAATATCGAAACGAATAGCACCTTCGTGCCTGAACTTGTGCATATATTCAATAGCGGCTCGAATCATCAGGCGGCGCTTTTTTGTGGAAACCGCTTCTTCAGGTTTTTCAAATGCATCATTCACGCGGGTTTTAACTTCAACGAAAACTAAAATATGGCGGTCGTTGGCAATAATATCTATTTCCGCTCTGCCGGTGCGCCAATTTTTTTCTTTGATGTGCCAATCATTTTGTATCAGAAACTCACAAGCAATTTCTTCGCCTTTTTTTCCTAATTCAATGTGCTTGCTCATTAATTCGTTTATACGCTAATAAAATTTATTATTTCCTTTGATGATTTTTGTGTTCCGATGTGCTTCGTTGTCCGGCATCTGTGCTTACATTTTTTGTTGAACTAATCTCCTCATAATCATCGTACAGCGATTTTTGATATGCCGTTGATTGTTTATCAACATTGGCGCGTACTTGATCAATTTTAAAAAAGAAAATTGCTTTTATAAATAACCAACCAATGACTAAAGGGTAACAAAAAACGGTAAAAGCTAATTTTATGATACCCGATAAAATGTCACGTCGAAACAAATTTATCATATCCACGAAATAAAACCATACTACGCGATAATTTGCGATGAAAGTTATTATCAACAGAATTGGTGCGCCGATATAGAGCAGTTTGTAAAAGCCTTTAAAAGCATAATAGAGAACGAACATGAGTACACCCATCAATAAAAGTGCAATGATTGAATTGAAAGGTCCGCGGCGTTTCGTATCGTAGTTGGTGTAATCTGTGCTGATGTTGAACATAATTTTGTATTTGTTAGTTGTAAGGTGTCAGTTATAAAGATGATAATTAAATTAAATTTAGCGAATTAGCAATTTACAACTAATAATCAACAACTAAACACAGTTTTTCTCTGTCACTCTTTTCAATAAAGTGACTACTAAATAAATAGATTTAAGTTTCAAATTGCGCTTGAAAGAACATTATACAAATGTACTAAATTGTTTTTAGTGTGTGATTTTTTTTGAAACTTTTTTATTTCGGTTAAAAAAATCTAACATTGATATTTCTTAAACCGGCACGATTTTAGAAAATCACTCAAAGTCATTTGCGACACAAAAATATTTAAAATTTAGAATTAAACGTAATTCTATAAAGCGAGCAGGAGCAGTCCACTGGGGGGTGGGACTGCTCCAACGCTCGCCAAATTTTCAGTCTTCAGCTATCAGTCTTCAGTTATCAGAAAAAAACGAAGACCTAAAATCGAAAATCCCAAATCGAAAATCCCAAATCGAAAATATTTTCCTTTCCCAACAAAATTACATCTTCTTTTTTCTCTTTTAAAATTTTAAAGTCTGAAATTTGCGTTTTTATTGTCTGACAATGGACATCGGACTATGGACAATAAAAAAACAATTGGTTCAATTGTCCGATGTCTATTGTTCATTAAATTCATGTCAGAGAAAAAATTACCTTCAAAAATGGGTGTAAAAGTTTTTGCACCGGCTTCAGTTGCAAACGTCGCTTGCGGTTTCGATATTTTAGGTTTCGCATTGGATGGTCCCGGTGATGAAGTCATTGCGCGATTTTCGGATAAAAAAGGTGTGCATATTTCTAAAATTACCGGCGGTAAATTGCCACTCGCAGCAGAAAAAAATACTGCCGGTTATGCTGCAATAAAATTCTTGGAATTTATTGGCGAACAAGACAGAGGCATCGAATTAGAAATTCATAAAAAAATGCCGTTCGGCAGCGGTTTGGGTTCGAGTGCAGCGAGTGCAGTAGGCGGCGTGATGGCAGTGAATGAACTTTTGCGTCGCCCTTTAGAAAAACGCGCGTTGTTACAATTCGCTGTTCTTGGAGAAAGTATTGCAAGTGGTGCTATTCATGCAGATAATGTTGCGCCGTCTTTACTGGGCGGATTTACTTTGGTGCGCGATTCTTGCACTTTAGATGTGCATCGTATTCACGTACCGCGAGGTTTGTACGCGACGGTTATTTATCCGAAAGTAGAAATTTTGACAAAAGAAGCGCGCGAGATGCTTAAAACGGAGGTGCCATTGAAAACCGTAACTAAACAATCTGCCAATCTCGGCGCGTTTATTATTGGTATGTTTAATTCCGATTTTAATTTAATTCGCCGCTCTTTGAACGATTTAATCATCGAACCGCAACGTGCAGGACTTATTCCACATTTTTACGCCGCCAAAGAAGCGGCATTCAATGCCAATGTTTTGGGTTGCAGTATTTCCGGTTCGGGTCC
>JAYTIA010000656.1:0-3100 GCA_043732145.1 Saprospiraceae bacterium | reverse complement strand
AAGTTTCGTATGAGTTGAATAAAATAACAGGCGTAGATGATACATGCATCATTCAAACAAAATACGATTCCGGTGCTATTGCAGTTTTAAGTTCATCGGTTAAAGCAAAATTACCGGTTGAAGCTTTTATTTGTTGTGAAAAAGGATACGTGCATTTACCGGCGCGTTTTCATCATCCAAAAAAATTTGTAATTGGCGTTTACGACGGCAGAAATCCGACAATCGAGCGCACTGTAAATGCACCATTTAAAGGACACGGTTATCGGTTTCAAGTCGAAGAAGTGAACCGATGTTTGCAACAAGGAAAATTGCAAAGCGATATTGTTTCTCACGCTTTTAGCATAGATGTCATTGAAACGATGGATGCGGCGCGTAAAGAAATGGGATTGGTTTACGAAGCGGATTGAGACATATAATTAATAATCGGCAATTTTCGTAAAGTTCTTCTGATGAAATGGTACTTTTACGGTTCAAACGCTTCCTGACAAGTATGCAAAAGATTGTTTTTTTTATTTTAACAGCTATATTAATTCTCGGTATCATCCTGTGTATTTATACTCCGAATTATACAGCTTTTAATTGGTCGCGGTATGCACCACAAATTGCAATCGGTTATTGGGTATTGGGCATGATTTTCTTTTTTTTTCGCCAATACCGACTTCAATTTGTAGCTTTCGCTTGTTGCGCTTTATTATGTTTACATTTACAAAACGCGCTCAATAATACACTCACAGCACCACAATTGTCGCGTGAAGAACCCATTATTAAAATAGCCCAGTTTAATTTATCTGCGAGTAAAGGTCATTCGGATTCTACGATACATTATATTTTAAAAACAGAAGCTGATATTATTTCTTTACAAGAAGTAACACCCGAATGGCAAAAACGCATTACCGACTCCTTCAAATTAAATTATCCTTACAGTTGCTCTGTTTTAGGTGCCGATATTAACAACAGTATTTTAATTTTTTCTAAGTATGCTTTTTCGCATTGCGACACCGTTTATTGTAACCGTGTACCAATTCTTTTGGCGCATTTTTCGAATACTTATATCGGAAAGTTTACACTCATCGGAAATTACATGGCACCACCTTTATTCCAAACTGCATACAAACAATTAATCACGCAGTTAGACACTTTACAAATTATAACAGCGCGTATCAAAACGCCGGTTATTTCATTCGGCGATTATAATATCCATCCTTCATCGTATGAAATTCGCAAATTTAGAGAAAATTCTAATTTAGTGGACAGTCGAAGAGGTTTTCGTCTCGATAGAAACGACGGTTATATTTCTTTGTTTGATGTGCCGACGGATTATATTTTTCACTCGCCGCACTTCAATTGTATAGAATTTAAAACCATTAACGGACCCAAATATGAACATCTCGGTATTATCGGCGTTTATCAATTTAATACGGATTCAATAAAATCGCCACTAAAAAAATTTATAAATGAGAACCCGGAAAGTAAATCGAGAAAATAAAAACGAAATTCACAAGAGTTTTTTAAATAAGCGTGTTAAAAGTTTTGGTTTTGCTTTTAAAGGTATTTTTTTGCTGTTCAGAACACAAATTCACGCGCGCTTTCATTTATTGGCAACGCTTTCAGTTGTTTTCTTTGGCTTTTTTTTTAAAATTTCACGACCGGACTGGTGTATTCTTGCGTTAACTTGCACAGCCGTAATCGGTGCAGAAGCATTTAACACTGCTATCGAGACAATTGTAGATTTAGTTTCTCCCGCTCATCACGAGTTAGCGGGTCGCGCAAAAGATTTAGCTGCGGGTGCTGTACTTGTAATGGCTATCGGAGCTTTGATTATCGGCATAATTATTTTTTTACCGTATTTTCAAAATTACTTAGCAAATCATTAATTAATTACAAATTGAAAGTTATTGCCTGTAAAAGGATTTATTTGAACCGAGTTTTTGAAATTTTCTTTGCGTCCTTTGAACAGTAATGTAATTTAATTTAAAATCTAAAATCCAAAATCACAACATGGACCAAGTTCAAAATTATTTAAACACCAACAAGCAACGTTTTTTAGATGAATTGTTGGAGATGCTAAAAATTCCGTCCATTTCTGCCGAACCGAAATACGCGGGCGATTTAATTAAAATGGCGGAAAGTGTTCGCGAACATTTAACCAAAGCCGGTTTAGACAATGCCGCGCTCATGCAAACGCCGGGGTATCCGATAGTTTTTGCCGAAAAAATAATTGACGCAACGAAACCTACAGTTTTAGTTTACGGTCATTATGATGTGCAACCGGTAGATCCCGTTAATTTATGGAGTTCATTACCATTTGAACCGGTGATAAAAAAAACAGCGATTCATCCGGACGGCGCTATTTTTGCACGCGGTTCTTGCGATGATAAAGGGCAATTTTTTATGCACGTCAAAGCACTCGAAGGCATGATTAAAACAAACAGTTTGCCGTGCAATGTGAAAGTAATTATTGAGGGGGAAGAAGAAGTCGGCTCTGTGCATCTCGGAAAATTTATCAACGACAATAAGGAAAAATTATCTTGCGATGTTGTTCTTATTTCAGACACATCGATTATTGCAAATGATACGCCGAGTATTACAACCGGTTTACGCGGCTTGGCTTACTTAGAAGTTGAAGTAATCGGGCCGAATCGAGATTTACATTCGGGTGTCTATGGCGGCGCGGTTGCTAATCCGATTACGACGTTGTGTGAAATGATTGCTTCTTTGCACGATGCAGCAGGAAGAATTACGATTCCGGGTTTTTATGATAATGTGATTGAAGTTTCACTCTCTGAACGTGCAGAAATGGCAAAAGCACCTTTTGATTTAGAATACTATAAAGAAGATTTGAACATCAATGAAATTCAAGGTGAACACGGATATACAACAAGGGAACGCACTACTATCCGTCCGACTTTAGAATTGAACGGTATTTGGGGCGGATATCAAGGAGTAGGTGCGAAAACGATTTTACCTTCCGAAGCTTTCGCAAAGATTTCTATGCGCTTGATTCCTAATCAAACCGATGAAGAAATTGTAGAAAAATTCACCAAACATTTCAAAAAAATTGCACCTCCTTCCGTGAAAGTAAAAGTGACAAATTTGCACG
>JAYTIA010000655.1:0-3100 GCA_043732145.1 Saprospiraceae bacterium | reverse complement strand
GGTGCATAATCAATCGTTGCTATCCGAGTTAACTACATTTATTTTTTATCTTTAAAAATCAAAATACTCGGGTTTTGATCAAAAAATCCTGCGTATTTATAAATTAAATTCTTCAAATTCCATTCGACAAACGTTAATTTATAGTAAAAAAAGAAAAAAAAGAATTTTTTTCAATTTTTTTCAATTTTTTTCAATTTTTTTTTCAATTTTTTTGCAAAGAATTAATATCAAATGCAACCGGTAAAAGAATACTTTGTCTTTCGTTTTATAAAAATAACCGGAAATAATTGTGTGACTTTATACAAAATTAAAGAATATTAGTGAAGCGAAGAAACCAAGTGTTCATAAAAATTTAACATTACCTTAACTTTTGAGTGATATTTAGGGGCGTATCTTTGCAGCATCGAAAACAAATTTAATTCTGAAATGTTATAGTGTTGTATTCGATTTTGAAATAAAAATTATTTTTAAATGGCTTTGGTTTGATTTTATTTTGAAACAAACATAAAACGCCATTAATTATATATCACCCGATTGTTTAATTAATTTTAAATTTTAGTATCATGAAAAATTTCTTAATTTTTGTTTTGGCAATTGCCTTAACTTTCTCAAACACCACACAAACGATTGCACGTAGCGTAGAACGCAATTATGTATTGGCAGGCTCAATAGTGAAAATCTCTGCTGACGAAAATGTAAAAGCAATTACTGTAAATATAAATAACATCCAAAACGATGTGGTGAAAGTATCATTGGAAGGTAGCGATGGCACTGTATATTTCACGCAAGAAATATCTAAAACAGCGCGTTTCGCAAAAAAATTGAACCTTAGCCAATTAGAAAACGGTGCTTACAAACTAGTTGTCAGAAAAAATTTGACAAAAACAACGCAACCATTTCAATTAACGGAAACCGGTGTTCAATTGAATGAAAATGAACGCAAAGACAAATTCTTACCTTCAATCGTTCAAAAAGGTAATATGGTTGACGTGAACTGTTTAGCGTCAAACTACACCAATGTTTTCGTGCGCATTTATGATAATGAAGGTAAATTGGTTTTTGAAAATTCTAATTATGTTGTGTTTCAAGTTCAAAAACGTTTCAACTTATCTAATTTACCTGCCGGTACTTATGTGGTAGAAGTTGCAGCAGGCGACGAAGTACAATATGCGACTTTGAATTTATAATTTGATTTATAGTTTGAATTAGATGATAAATGTTTGAGACCCCGATACGCTACGGTATCGGGGTTTTTTATTTTTAAAAACTTCAATTATGAAATATTTAATTCTTGTAATAAAAAAAAATCCTCTATTAATTCTTAATACGGTATTAATAACCGGTAAATTCTTTGAAGCGAGAAATTAGCTCTATTTTTGTTGGTTAATAATTCAACTTAAATTGGATACTACTTCAACTTAAAACATGAACCAACTATTTGATACTTTTCAACCCAAAGCTAATTTTTGGGACGAGATGGCTGTTAGTCGCGGTGCGTTTCGGGAACATTACGGAGCTGTTGTTCAAACGCTGAGTCAATTGCCGACGACTTCTCTGCATCGGAAAGAAGAATTGGCGAAAGAATTATTCATGAATCAGGGCATAACGTTTACCGTTTACTTTGAAAATGAAGGTATCGAGCGCATTTTTCCTTTCGATATTATTCCGCGCATTATTCAAGCAAGTGAATGGACGCACATCGAAACGGGCGTGGAACAACGCCTGAAAGCTCTCAATCTGTTTTTGAATGATGTATATCACGATCAAAATATTATCAAAGAAGGTATTGTTCCTGCCGATTTAGTAATCAGTTGTCCGCATTACACGCGAGAAGTAGATAAAATTGATGTGCCGTTTGGTATTTACGTTCATATCGCCGGCATAGATTTAATCCGAGACTCGGACGGTACTTATTATGTACTGGAAGATAATTTGCGCACACCATCCGGTGTGAGTTATATGCTCGAAAACAGAGAAGTCACCAAACGTTTATTTCCGGATTTACTCGCCGAAAGTCGCGTGCGTAAAGTGTCTCATTATCCGAATTTACTGCACAAAAATTTGCGTATGCTCGCGCCGCGTGCTGTCAGTGATCCTAATATAGTTGTTCTAACCCCCGGCGTTTTTAATTCCGCTTATTACGAACATACTTTTTTGGCGCGTTCAATGGGTTTAGAACTTGTTGAGGGGCGCGATTTAGTTGTGCAAGATCATAAAGTTTTTATGAAAACAACGCGCGGGCTTCGACAAGTAGATGTTATTTATCGCCGCGTGGATGATGAATTTTTAGACCCGCTCGTTTTTAAAGCCAATAGTTTACTTGGCGTGCCGGGTTTAATGTCGGCGTACAGAAAAGGTACGGTGGCTATCGTCAATGCGATCGGAAACGGTGTTGCGGATGATAAAGCGATTTATGCGTATGTACCGGACATGATAAAGTATTATCTCAACGAAGAACCCGTTTTGAAAAATGTACCGACTTACAGAATGCAAGTCGCCGATGAACGCGCCCATGTTTTTGAAAATATGCACACTATGGTCGTAAAACGCACCAACGAATCCGGCGGATATGGCATGGTAATGGGCAACAAAGCTACCGCAGAAGAACTCGAAGACACACAAAAAGCCATCATCGCCGATCCGCGTTCATTTATCGCTCAACCGATTATTCGGCTTTCAACCGTTCCTTGTTTATTTAACGATGCCTTACACCCGCGTCATGTTGATTTAAGACCTTATGCACTCTGCGGTCCAACAGGTATTGAAGTTGTGCCGGGTGGTTTAACAAGAGTTGCCTTGCGCGAAGGTTCGCTCATCGTCAATTCATCGCAAGGCGGCGGCTCAAAAGATACTTGGGTGGTGGATTAGGTTTATCATCGGTTATCGGTTATTCGTTATCGGTTATTCGTTATCGATTTATTAATCAGATAACCGATAACGAAAACCGAAAATTAATAACCGATAACCAATAACCGATAACAATTAAACTTATGTTAAGCAGAATAGCAGATTCACAATTTTGGATGACGCGCTATGTAGAGCGCACGGACGGCATTCTGCGGATGCTGAAAATTAATTTTATTACATCACTCGACCGTTC
>JAYTIA010000654.1:0-8157 GCA_043732145.1 Saprospiraceae bacterium | reverse complement strand
ACCGACCAACCGACTAACCGACTTACTTCCAATACCCTTTTTATATACGCCGGCAAAAGTTCAATCGGCTCGTTGATAATTATTTTTTCAACCGGCAGTTTATGTTGCGGAATAAGTTGAATGATTTGATTGAACCGATCGGCAAAACCGAAATCTAAAAAAGCATCTTTAGATTTTTTTTCGACATCCAATTTAAATCGTTCAATATCTCTGAAAACTTTTAGTCGGTCCGGAATGTTTTTTAATTTATTTTCTACATCAAAATCCCAACCGGCAAGCAGTAAATCATCTCGACGTTGTAGTAAATCTTCGGCACAAGCGAGTGAGTCTGCTTTGAAAGAAGTGGCAAAAAAACAAGCAGCGTTTTTTGCCAAATGTTTATCTAAAGCATAACGGTATTGTTCAACGCGAATATGCTCAACACGCTCGTCGTAACCGCCGCAACCAAGTTGCTGTTCAAAAAAAGCGAGTAAACCTTTTTCGCCGCAAATTAAAGTCCCAATACTTTGTTCTTGCGTCGGATAAATACCTTCGTCGAAATTTAAACCGAAATGAATTTTTATCATTCGTTATTCATTAATGGTTACTTGTTATCGGTTACTCGTTATCGATTATCCGTTATTAGTAAAAATGTAAAATAACAGATAAAGTACATAAAATTTTTTGTTTTAAAACATCGAGCAAAAATAACAAAAATAATTAATTTCAATGTTACCTTTGTAAAAAATTAATAATAATTTTTTATTTTAGAACATTTTTCAAATTTTTTCCGTCGTTTATATTTTCTTTAACATGAAAAAAAAATTTTTCACAAATTTTTTTTTCATCTTCGCACTTCCGATTGTTTTAACTGTATATCAATGAAAAAAACATTTTTGCTTTTTGCGACCATTACACTTTTTGTCGTCAACTTTTCTTCTGCACAAAAAACGCTTGAGCCGAATTCGAAAGCGATTTCTATTGCTTTGACTTATATCGGGCAGCAACAACAGAATTGGCGTTTATCAGATGCCGATGTTAGAGATTTTAAAGTTCAAGACAGTTATGCCGATGAGTTTAATGGTGTGACTTACATTTATTTGATTCAACAACATGCCGGTATTGAATTATATAATGCGATTGTGAACGTCAGCGTATTGCCCAACGGTGAAATTGTATCTGCCGGTAATCGTTCTATGCCACATTTATCGTCTGCCGTGAATACAACGCAACCGGTTTTGACACCTGAACAAGCAGTGCGCAAAGCCTGTGAAGATTTGAAAGTTCTTTGCCCGAACCAATTGCATATCACGAAAAGTGAAGAAGAAAATACTTATACTTGCGACAAAGGCGATTTCGTTTTGTCTGACGTGCATATCAAATTGCGTTTTCAAAAAATGAGTGATAACACAGCGCGTTTGGCTTGGGATTTAAACATCAATAAACCCGATGAAAGTGATCATTGGAGTTTGCGCGTTGATGCACTTACCGGAGCTATTTTAGAAAAAAATAGTTGGACAACGCATTGTGCAGTAAATAGATTGAGTAGTTTGCCGAATAGCGAAATTATTTGCGCTGATAAATCTGATATTGCCATTAACCAACTAAGTAACCAATTAACTAACCAACTAACAACAGTTGCCGACAATGCTTCTTATCGAGTTTTTCCACTACCGATTGAAAGTCCTGCGCATGGTTCACGCCAATTATTAACAAATCCGGCGGATGTGAAAGCTTCGCCATACGGTTGGCAGACAATTGATCCGGTTGTCGGACCGATATACAATATCACGCGCGGCAATAACGTACACGCATATTTAGATTGGAAAAACACGAGCGTTTCGAGTTTAGATGAACCGGTTGGTGGTAGTAATTTAACTTTTGATTTTCCGTTCGATACAACTTTAGAACCCGATACAAATAGAAATGCGGCAACAGTAAATTTATTTTACATGAATAATATGATGCATGACATCAGTTATTATTATGGTTTTACAGAAGCTACCGGCAATTTTCAAGTAAAAAACTATACAGGTGTTGCCGGTGCAAACGATTGGGTAAAAGCACACGCACAAGATGGTGGGAAGGCTTCACCGGTATTATTAAATAACGCTAACTTTACGACACCGCCGGATGGTGAAAGTGGTGTGATGAATATGTATTTATGGTCAGCACAGAACGCAAATTTGTTGCACATAACTGCACCAACAAGTCTGATAAGCGATATAAATTGCGGCACTGCCGCTTTCGGTACTGCTATAGGCACTACACGTACTACAGGAAAAATAGTTGTTATGAATGATAGTACCGGAACGCCTACCTTAGGCTGCAATATCCCGAAAATTGATTACACCGGAAAAATTGTATTGATAGATAGGGGCACCTGCGAGTTCAGTTCGAAAGTATATAATGCCCAACAAAAAGGGGCAATTGCTGCAATTATAGTTAACTACGACGAAAGTATTATCAGTATGGCATCCGGTGCTTTCGGTTCGGCAGTGAAAATACCTGCTGTTGCCATAAAAAAATCTGACGGCGATAAATTACGCGCCGCAATTAGTAGTGGTGTAACGGCATCCATTTATTCTGATGGTGTTGGTCCAAGTCGTTTGGATGGCGATTTTGACAACGGCATCATTGGGCATGAATATACGCACGGCATATCGAGTCGTCTAACCGGCGGACGGTTAAATGCCGGCTGTTTGCAATCCGGTGAACAAGCGAACGGCGAAGGTTGGAGTGACTTTTTAGGTTTGGTGGTTACTGCAAAACCGGGTGACAAAGGTAATACACTACGCGGTGTCGGCACTTATGTAACTCGCGAACCGAATAATGGAAACGGTATTCGCATTTACCCTTATACGAATGATATGAGTATTGATAAACACACTTACGATGATATTATTTCAGATACGGAAGTACATGATGTCGGCGAAGTATGGACATCAGTGCTTTGGGATTTATATTGGCGGTTTGTGGATATTTACGGTTGGGATGCCAACGTAAAAAATATCAACAGTGGGAACGGTAAAATGGTGCGCTTAGTGTTCGATGCAATGAAAATGCAACCATGTAATCCCGGTTTTCTCGACGCACGGGATGCGATTCTTTCAGCCGATCGCGCCGATTTCAACGGCGATAATCAATGTTTAATTTGGGAAACTTTTGCACGACGCGGCTTAGGGTACAATGCTGACCAAGGGAGCCCCGCAAGTTATACTGATAACACTCAGGGTTTTAAAACAAATCCGTATTGTATCAAAACTTTGAAAATAGAAAAAAATGCCACTGCAAATATCAAACCTGGCGAAAATATTTCTTATACAGTACGTG
This sequence comes from Saprospiraceae bacterium, assembly GCA_043732145.1. GTDB lineage: Bacteria > Bacteroidota > Bacteroidia > Chitinophagales > Saprospiraceae > JAAFJT01. The sequence continues at coordinate 4,845 of JAYTIA010000654.1, read as the reverse complement.
TAATGAATCATAAAGGAGTAGCTATCACAGGCGTCATTGTCACTGATTCTTTGCCGGCGGGTACAACTGTTCTTGCCGGTTCTCCGTCAAAAACGGTGACGATTGCTAACGGCGTTTTAACTTGGACTATCGGTGGTATGAATGCTTTGGATACGGCTGTGTTGACGTATAAATTAGTAAGTGATGCATCGAAAAAATCAACCGCACAATTTTTTGACGATTTTGAACACGGCGATAATAATTGGAATTACGATGATTTGAAAGGCAAAGGTAATATTTTCGGCGTAGGCAATTTATATGCTTATAGCGGAAAAAATTCGATGGGTGCTACCTATCCTGCGCAAGGTGCGGGCGATGTATCTACTTTTTTATTGAAATCCGTGCGCGTTGTCGGCAAACAACCGATTTTACGTTTCTATCACTACTACAACACCGAACCGGGTGCAGATGGTGGTTTCGTTCAAATTTCTACCAATAACGGTGCTACTTGGGATTCCATCAATAGAAATTTATTTTTTAAAAACCCTTACAGAGGAAAAATTTCTACAAAAACTTTTCTTGTTAATGATTTACAAGCATTCTGGGGCAATAATAAAACATTTAACGTCACTTGTGTTGATATGAGTCCGTATCTCGGAAAAGATATTAAACTGCGTTTTCGTTTTGGTAACGATTCACTCGTTTCTGTGCTGGGTTGGTTTATTGATGACGTGGCGGTAATGGATATGTACAATTACAACACACGTGTTAGTGTGCGTTCCGTGCAAAATGATACCGCATCAGCGTTTGTACCGGAACGCGGTACTATCGTTGACCCGACAATTTTCACGCCGACAGACGATATTAAAAATGAGTTTTTAGTAAAAGTTTTTCCGAATCCGGTAAATGAATACTTAAATATCAATATCAAAACCGCGCAATTTGAGCCTTTAGACGTTCGCATTTTTTCCGTCACTGGACAAGAAATGTGGCAGAAAAATGTTTCAGCATCATCACAAGAAATTTTATTGCCCATCGATGTTTCCGGTTTTAGTTCCGGTATTTATTTTATAAAAATCGGAACGGGAACGCAAGCGGTTGTGGAGAAATTTGTGAAACAGTAGAGACGCAATGCTTGCGTCTCACATTATTGACATCATGTAGAGACAGGTTGCAACATGTTCCTACATGATGTCAATAATGTGAGACGCGACGATAAAAATATAGTTTCCTAATGGATTACTCCTCCGAAAAAAAAATAAAAATCTTTTTCACCGTCACAAATGATTTAAATGGCGACCGCCGCATGATACGCATTTGTACGAGTCTTGAAAGTGTGGGTTATGACGTGACGCTGATTGGCAGAAAATTAAGAAATTCAACCGCACTTATTCAACAACCCTTCCGACAACAAAGAATGTATTTGTTTTTCACAAAAGGAAAACTTTTTTATATCGAATACAATATCCATTTATTTTTCAAACTGTTTTTTTCTTCCTTCGATATTATTTGCGGCATTGATCTCGATTCCATTCTGCCGTGTTATTTTGCCGCACGCCTAAAAGGCAAAAAAAAATTAGTCTATGATGCGCACGAATTATTTACCGATACACCGGAAGTTTATAAAAGAAAAACGATTCGTAAAATATGGTTAATGGTCGAAAAATTTATCATTCCAAAAACTGATTTGCGTTACACAGTGAGTCAATCGATTGCCGATGAATTTGAAAACCGTTATGGCTTCAAATTTGAATTAATTAGAAATCTCCCAAGTATAGATAATAAACGATGGACAATAGATGATGGAAATACAAAAAATATTGATTTTCTAAAATCCAAAATCCAAAATCCAAAATCTAAAATCGTTTATCTCGGCAACCTCAATGAAGGACGTGGTGTAGAAATAGCGATTGAAGCCTTGAAGTTTTTGAACGATGACGTGCATCTTTGGATAATCGGCGACGGCAATTTACGCCCGGTATTGGAAGCACAAGTAGGAATAAGTCGCGACTTATCCGGTCATCAATTATCGGAACGAGTTAAATTTTTCGGCTTTATTCCGCCGAATCAATTACCCGTAATTTTATCTCAAGCAAAAATCGGCTTACACGTTTTGGAAAGTAAAGGTTTAAGTTATGAATACTCTTTAGCAAATAAATTTTTTGATTATATTCAAGCCGGATTACCAAGTGTTTTTACAAATCTGAAAGAGCACAAACAACTTAATGACACTTACAATATCGGCATTATGATTGAAAACGCAGATGCAAAAGAAACAGCCGATGCCGTCAACCTACTTCTAAACGACAAAAAATTATATCAAACGCTGCACGAAAACTGTTTGAAAGCTGCTACGATTTTGTGTTGGGAAAATGAAGAAAAAGAATTGGTGAGATTGTATGAACAGCTATCAGCTATCACTATTCTGCCTCCGGGAGAAAAAAAAATGTTTGCCCATCCGACTAACCAACAAAATGATCAACTGACAAAAAACGACTTCTACATTGAAAACGGTTTATATGTTTTCACTGAAGCTTTTTTACTTAAACGCGGCTATTGTTGCGGAAACGGTTGCCGGCATTGCCCGTATCAAAAAATGAATGACTAACATCAAACTTTAGTTTAGGGTTTAGAAAAAAATAAATCGTAAAATAAATAAATCTTCCGAATGATTTTTTAATTTTGAATTTTAGTAACGCGTTATTGGTTATTCGTTATCGGTTATTCGTTACGCGTTAATTGCAAGCTTGCCTAATAAACGAATAATCTATAACGAATAACGAATAACGAATAACGAGTAACAAATAACCAATATCGAAAAACGAAAAATGAATTTCAAACAATTATTTCGAACAAAATCCCTCTCAAAAACGCTTGCGGAAGCGGGCAATAACGATGCACACGGCGGCGAATTGGCACGTAATTTAAAATTAATTGACCTCGTTTCGATGGGTATTGCTGCGATTGTCGGTGCCGGTATTTTTTCAACCATCAGTAAAGCAGCTTACGATGGTGGACCCGGTGTAATTGTTTTATTTTTTATTACGGCAGTCACTTGCGGATTCACAGCGCTTTGTTATGCCGAATTTGCGTCGCGCGTGCCGGTTGCCGGTAGTGCTTACACTTATTCTTACGTCACTTTCGGCGAACTTATTGCTTGGATTATAGGTTGGGCATTGATTTTAGAATATGCTATCGGTAATATTGTTTTGGCAATTTCATGGAGCAGTTATTTCAACGATTTACTGATGGGTCTCGGTATTAATTTGCCGAAGTGGTTGGTTTCCGATCCGGGTACCGCACACAAATTATATGATGCTGGCGTTCAAGCACACACTTCGACTGCCGGATTAGCTTACTCGGAAGCACCGATCATCGGTGGCATAAAATTTATTGTCAATTTGCCGGCAGCTTTTATTGTTGTTGCTTTGACTTATTTAGTATATATCGGTATTCAAGAAACTAAACGCATCACAAATGCGATGGTTGTTTTGAAATTAGCGATTTTGTTTGTCGTTATTATTATAGGTATATTTTATGTCAACACCAATAATTGGCATCCGTTTATGCCGAACGGTTTTGGGGGCGTGATGAAAGGCGTTTCTTCGGTATTTTTTGCGTACATCGGTTTCGACGCAATTTCTACTACTGCCGAAGAGTGCAGTAATCCGCAACGCGATTTACCGCGCGGCATGATTTACTCGCTCATTATTTGCACCATAATTTATGCCGTCACCGCTTTAGTTGTGACGGGTATGGTGAATTACAAAGAATTTTTGGGCGTTGCTGATCCATTGGCTTATGTGTTCAGTAAAAATGGTTTAAAAAGTTTGGAATACGTTATTTCTATCAGTGCGATTATTGCAACAGCGAGTGTGTTATTGGTTTTTCAAATTGGACAACCCCGTATTTGGATGAGTATGAGTCGTGACGGTTTATTGCCGCCGCGTTTCGGACAAATTCACCCGAAATACAAAACGCCGGCATTTGCAACTATTATCACCGGTTTTTTAGTAGCCATTCCCTCTCTTTTTATGGATGCCGATTTAGTCACCGACTTGACAAGTATCGGTACTTTATTTGCGTTTGTATTGGTTTGTGCCGGCGTACTTTTGCTGAAAACTGACAATAATCCGAATAAAAAATTTAATTTACCTTACATCAACTCGCAGTTTATAGTGCCGGCAGTTTTCATCGGCTTCCTCCTGATACCGGCTATTCAAGATCGTATTTTCGCATCTCTAAAAAATTTCGGTAAACAACCTTATGAAGAATATCTTTTCATGATTTTTATGGTGCTTTTTATTGTTTTGGCAGTTTATAGTTTTCTAAAAAAATGGTCGCTGATTCCGGTGCTTGGTGTTTTATGTTGCAGTTATTTACTGATTGAAATTCCGGAAAACTCGTGGTATGTTTTTTTCGGTTGGATGAGCTTAGGCTTAATCATTTATTTTTCTTACGGTTTTTTTAAAAGCAAATTAAATTGAGTTGTATTTGAAAGAATTCCGTATGCTCAAATAACTTTACCGGTAAAAACGGTTTTAAAAAAAATTATAATCCGGCATAGTTAAAGTCCAAAAAAAATTATAAATTTGTGGGTTGTTTTTAATTTTAACCTAAATTTTGGTGTTCTAAAATTTTAAGTTCATGGCTAAATATACAATTCACATCAACGGGAAAAATACGGCGGTAGAAGCTGAACCGAATATGCCTTTACTTTGGGCTTTACGTGATTTAGTCGGTCTCACCGGCACAAAATTCGGTTGCGGTATGTCTATGTGCGGTGCTTGTACTGTACATTTAAACGGACAACCGGTACGGTCATGCTCAATTCCAATCAGCGATATTAAAAAAGGAAAGATAACA
>JAYTIA010000653.1:0-3106 GCA_043732145.1 Saprospiraceae bacterium | reverse complement strand
GGTAAAATTTCACTGACCAATGTAATGCTCGCACCTAATTCGCCGGCAAGACCGACTCCGGCAATAAACCGCATTAAAGTATAAGCACCCACCGATGTTACCATACCGTTTGCGATATTGGCAAGCGAATACAGTAAAATAGAACCGAACAAAACGCCTATCCTACCTTTTTTATCTCCGATAATGCCCCAAATAATGCCGCCGAGTAAAAGCCCTATCATCTGAACGCTGATAATAAACTCTCCTTGCGAAAAAATTTCTTCCGACGATAAACCTAAAGCAGCTAAACTTGGTTTACGCACGATACCGAACAACACCAAATCATATACATCCACGAAAAAACCAAGCGCACCTATAATCACCGGCAGAGAAAAAATACCGTATTCTTTTATTTTTTGCATACCTGAATTTAAAAAAAATGGAAATGTGAAATTAAAAATAAAAAAAAAGATTGAAAAAAAAAAATCCGAACGAATTTTTTTTCGTGCGGATTCTTTTTGAAATTAAACGAAATAACGAATTTGCAGAATTTAGGAAATTTTTTAATTCATATCATTTAAGTTGCGGTTCAACCATAAATCGCTTCCACCAAAAACGCATTCATCGGTAAAGCAGCTGTAAAATGATTTTTTAGATTTGAAATAAAATTCGCGCTCAAAATAGTTTCGCGAGAGATTTCTTGATGCCAATAAAATTGTGTGTTGGCAATGAGTGGTTGTAGCGCAAAATCCTCAGCAAATTCCGGCGGAATGCGCTTGTTTTTTTCGCCACGCATTTGACTCCAATGTTTTTTAAAATCCGGTGCGTTGATGAGTTCAGAAAATCTTTCGGGATTGCCGGCAATAAAATTCCGTACTTTTTTTAAAGTTTCTTTTTCTTCAAAAAAATAAGCACCGCCGGCAATAAACGCGTTCTCTCCGGAAATTTGAATATAATGTCCCGGATAAAGTTTATCTTTTGTACCATTTCGGGAAACCGATGCCGATAAATGTTCTTTATAAGGTATTTTATCTTTTGAAAAACGTGTATCTCTGTTGATGCGAAAAAGCATTTGCTTAATCGGCACCAAAGCTAAATCGGGTTCATTTGGCGCGAGTGCTTCCACCAATTTTTCGAGCATGGCTATAAACGGTTCTTTCGCATCGCGTTCATAACGCACTTTATTGGCAAGAAACCATTCGCGGTTGTTGTTGAGTTTTAAATCGTTGAAAAAATCGAAATAAGCGGGAGAGAGCATCTTTTAAAATTTAGGACAAGCAGTTGATACACTTTTTTTCTCCGGAGCTACATATATAATAGACACTTCAAAAGCACCGCGACCATTTGTTGGAGTTGCAATCGAAGATGTATGAATGTCATAGCTTGCACCAAAAAGGAAGTGATCTTTTTCTAAAATAAATGAAACCGTAATGGCATCCATCAGCACAGAACTGCCGCCACCGACTACATAACTATTGGCAAATCGCGTTGCTAAACCGGCTCGAACAGCGAGTTCGTTCCAATCATGATTGCTATAACGAAAATTTCCGCCGCCGGAAACAGTCATAGACGAACCTTGCGTCGTAAACATTAAGGAAGGTAAAATACTTAACTCATCGCTGAAAGGAATTTCTCCGCCGGCGTGAATGGTATATCGGCGACGTAAGACTTCTTTAGCATCACCGAAAAAAGAAATTTTAGGTTGAGATATATGGTCAATAGCACCACCGATATAAAAACTTTTATTGTCGGCAAATACATTATACCATAACAAACCCAAATTCATATCGGAATAAATATTGGATTGCGGAGCCAATTCTCCGGTGGGTAATTGAGAATTAACGGCAACATTTACACTATCGTATTGCCTATCGAACCATAAATTTCCAAATTCTAATTTTTGTTGCGCCGCTCCGAATTGTAAACCCGCCACGAGGTATTGACTTGATGAACGGTAGCGACTACCGTCTAATTGTTTTGAATAGGAAATACCGAGTTGACCTTTCGTAGTTTGTAATTTTGTAGAGCTACCGATTTCATCTAACATTCCTGAAATACCGAATGATAAATAATCATCACCAAAAACCGGTAATTTGTATTCTCCGCCGGCGTGAATGGTACGCAGCGGAATATCGGAAAAAACACCTGTCCATTGTTCGCGATAGTTGGCGTTCACACGCGCACTGCCTTGAAAAACACCTGTCATCGCCGGATTGAGGTGTTGCGGAGCCGTATAATACTGCGCATAAAGGGCATCTTGGGCGTTGCAATGAACAAGGAACAATGAACAATGAAAAATAAAGACAATAGACAATAGACGCGTGACACTAGAATTTTTTTTTTGTTTACATTGTGCGGTGTCCACTATCCATCGTCTTTTTATGAATGATGTTATTTTTTTTATCATTTTTCATAATTGTTTAGGTGAAATATGCTTTAATCAATTTTAGATTTCGGATTTTGGATTTTAGATTTTCTTAAATCAATCGTAAATCCAAAATCCAAAATCTAAAATCTAAAATCGTTAAATGTTTCTTTTCTTCAACTCATTAACAGCATAATCGGCAGCGCGTGCCGTTAAAGCCATATAAGTTAAAGAAGGATTCACGTTCGATGTAGAAACCATCGCAGAACCATCAGTTACAAAAACGTTTTTACATTCGTGTACTTGATTCCATTTATTCAGAATACTTGTTTTAGGGTCAGCACCCATACGCGCCGTTCCCATTTCGTGAATTGCCATACCCGGATAAGAACCGTTATCGTACGTTTTTACGTTTTTCAAACCGGCTGCTTCCAACATTTCGGCGGCATCGTTCATCATATCAATACGCATTTTGCGTTCGTTTTCTTTAAATTCCGCATTGAAGTGAACAGTTGGTTGTCCCCAAATATCTTTTTTGTCGAAATTTAACTTCATGTAATTATCTTCATAAGGCAAACACTCTCCGAAACCGGTCATACCATAACTCCATTTTCCGGGTTCTGTGGCCAAGTTTTTCAAATCTGCACCAAATCCCGGTTCTCTCATAACACGTCCCCAACCTTCACGACTTGCACCGCCTTGATAACCGAAACCGCGCAAATAATCGCGTTTATCATTACCGACATTTCTATATCTCGGAAT
>JAYTIA010000652.1:0-3111 GCA_043732145.1 Saprospiraceae bacterium | reverse complement strand
TCGGACCCATGTTACGAATTTCATAAGGGTCAAGCAAAGATGTTGCATCATTTACGGGTGTTTGTACCGTATTGAATGATGGAACGCGATATTGCAATGCTTTATCGAAACTATTTTGTCCCGTAGCTTTTAAATCAGCGGCACCAATAATGTCAATCGGAATCGGTGCATCTGTAACAGTGCGTTGTGTATTGCGGCTACCTACGGAAATAACAACTTCGTTCAATGTACTTGCTTCCGATTGCAGTGCGACGTTAACAACGTTTGATGCCGGAATAGCTACGTCTTGAGAAGCAAAACCTAAGAATGACAAAGTTAATGTTGCCGCATTTGTAGGCACACTCAAACTGAATGAACCATTTCCATCAGTTTGGGCACCGATAGTCGTACCTTTAACAACAACAGCCACACCCGGAAGTGCCGAGCCATCTTTTTCTGTCACTATTCCCGTAACTGTACGCTGTGCGTTAGCCGAGAAACCTATAAACAGTAGGGCGAATAAAACTTGAAAAATTTTTTTCATACAAAAAAAATTGTTTATAAAATGATTAAATTGTTAATTATAAAAATTTAGTTTAAAGAACTGCTATCACAAAACTTGCGATTAGGTAACCTTAAAAAATTCGATTGGATGAATATTAGTTGTCAATGTATTTTTCTGCCGGATATTTGCGGGCAGAAAACTTTAATAAATAGATAATGTTTCATTTAAAGGTTTTAAATAAAATTTTACAAAAAAAAATTATTCTGCAAAAGTGAGACAAAAAAATTTTAAATTTTATTTTTCCGATAACTTTTTACGCGAAAATTCGCGAAAAATATAAAAAATACATTTTTGGGATTTAAAATGATACTAAATTTTTTAATTTTCCCATTTTTCGCACTATTATTTCAATTAAAAATAATTATCAAAAATTTTCAAGTGTGAAGGTAGTTAGTTTTATACAAATCTAATTTTCGAATAGTCATTTTTAATTTCTCATTTACCATTCCTAAAATATCTATTCAAAGTAATTTCATCATCTATTTTGCTTTTAATTATTTTTGATTTAACGAATTGAAAACTCAACCAATGACTGCAATACATTAAACCGAAAATCACTAAAAGAGAAAAAATAAAATTCAATCTTGGCAGTTGAATGTCGGAAATAAATTCGTTGAAACCATTTTTGAGTATGAATACGATGCAAATTGCACAAAGTGCGACAAGAGAAGTCCAAAAGCACTCTTGCTTTGTTACGGTGTTTTTATATGCCATCATATAAGTTGCAAAAAAACCAACGAAAAGCGGCATCAATATCGGAAAAATAAAAGTATGGTCTTGTAAAGTTTCATTAAAAAGTACCAAAAGTAAAAATACAACAACGTGTAATGCCACAATCACATACACGCTTCGATTGTTTTGAAAATCCATGTTTATTGAGTTAATGATTTACTTAATTAATTTTTATAAATCGCAGCGGTTTTATTTGCCGATTTTCCGTTTTCGAAGGCACTATATAATAAATACCGGCAGGAAAATGAGTGCAATCAAACAGCATATTGTTCTCATCCGGTAATCAAAAACTGAAAGTAGTTGAAATATCTTACTAAGTTATGAATTGGATATCTGCAAAAATCAGTTTTAGTGAAAATTACAAAAATTCGGTATGGTTTAACATGTAAAAAGATCTTTCCCGAAATATTTATCAAGAAAGATTTTTTAAATTAAGAATTGTGAATCATGAATTATTACCGTCAATTGTTAACTGTCAATTGTCAATTTATCTTTGTATTTGGGTAATAAATTTTTAAATTTATCCATTGTGACTTTTAATCCGGAATAAGAATATCCGCCGGAAGCATTTTTGTGTCCGCCGCCATTAAAATGATCTCTGCAAAATTCTTGGACATTAAAATCACCTTTTGATCGCAACGATAATTTTACAATTGTCGGTTGTTCGGTGATAAAACACGCTAAACGCACCGATTTCAACATCATCATGGTATTTACAATTCCTTCCGTATCGCCGCGTTGAATATTAAAATGCTCATAATCTTTTTTCGATAAATAAATAATACCGACGTGATATTCTTCAAAAATTTCCATGCGGTTGTATAAAGCATGACCCAATAAACGCAAATTTTTTTCCGGCAAACAATTATTAATCAAGTCTTGCAAATAATAATCTTTCACCCCTAGTTCCAATAATCCGGCAACTGTGCGATATAATTTAGGTGAAGTGCTGAATTTGAATGAACCGGTATCAGTGACAATACCCGTATAAATACAATCGCCGATAGTGGTATTGAGTTTTTCGCCGTCGCCAAGTAAATGTATGAAATCGTAAATTAATTCGGAGGTGGACGATGCCTTAATATCAGACAGCATATAATCAACAAACGGTTCCGGTTCGCGGTGATGATCAATCATTATTTTCACGACGCGTTTGAGCGGGCGCATTAAATCGCCCATTTTATCCACGCGGTCGAGCGCATTATAATCTAAAACAAAAATAATATCTGCATTCTGAATGAGTTCGGTAGCTTTCGGAATTTCAAAATCGAAAATAGTAATCAAATTACTGTCGGGCATCCAATCAAAAATCGGCGGAAATTCGGACGGAAAAATAATATTAATCGTATGCCCATACAGTTTTAAATAATGGAACAATGCCAATGACGAACCAATTGCATCGCCATCCGGATTGCGATGCGATGTGATGACAATTTTTTTCGGTGAACTCAATAATACTTTTACTTCTTCAATAGTCATACGCTGTTTTTTCTTTGAGCTGTGAGTTGTTAGCTTTTCTGCTTTTGTAGCTCAAAACTCACAGTTTAAGGCTCAAAGCTATTCAATTGCAAAAGTCGGAAAAAAAATTAAAAACTACGAATTAAAAATTATAAAGTGTTGGTATTATTTGTTTCAATCAAAATTTGCAAGATTTTTAGAAGTAATAAAATTTGAGAACGCATTGCCAATTTTTTTTGGACGATTGACGTTATAAATTTTGAAATTTTTTTGTATCCCGGTAATTTTACAAATTCCTTTTTCAATGACAAATATCCATCGGCTCATAGTTTTTTTCTGTTTTGTATCATTTTCTCTCAATGCACAAAACTACACGA